>JBQCEJ010000301.1:0-8917 GCA_051960355.1 Verrucomicrobiota bacterium
TTCAGGAGCTTTCCCATAAAGGATTTTCGCGACACTCCCAGCAACAGCGGCCGCTTCAACGTTTTGAAACTCTCCAGTGCCCCGAGCAGCTGCAAATTATGCTCCAACGTTTTGCCAAAGCCGATTCCTACATCAAATATAACTTGGTTGCTGCTCACTCCGCAACGGTTCAATCGCTCGAGACGCTCGGAAAAAAAACGGTTCACTTCCGCAACCACGTCTTGGTAAACCGGCTCCGCCTGCATCGTCAAAGGCGATCCCTGCATGTGCATGCAGACATAACCCGCGCCCGCGTCCGCCACGAGCCGCCACATCGACTCGTCTTCGCGATTCGCGGCAATGTCATTGACGATACTGGCGCCGGCTTTCAACGCAGCCTGGGCCACTCGCGGTTTCATCGTGTCGATGGAAATCGGAACGTTGACCTTGGCGGCCAATTGTTCGATGACGGGAATCACGCGGTGAAGCTCTTCCGCTTCACCCACCGGCTCCGCGTGCGGCCGCGTGGATTCGCCACCGATGTCCAGGATGTCCGCCCCCTGCCCGATCAACTCCAGGCCATGAGCAACGGCGGCATCGGTGCTAAAGAACTTCCCGCCGTCGGAAAATGAATCCGGGGTGACGTTCACAACCCCCATGACCAATGCCGGACGCGGAAATTGGAATTCAAACTGGCGGGCGCGCAGAATCATTTGGGTTCCCAACCGCTGATCAGTAAGTGGCGCCGGACGAGGCTTTCTGGATCAGCTCAATCTCATACCCTTCCGGAGCGTCGATAAAGGCAAAGACGGTGCCAGTGGAACTCGTGGTCGGCCCGTCCGAATATTTCAAGCCAAGCGTTGCAAGATGTCGGCCAAAGCTCTCCAGGCTTTCGACTTCAAAGGCCAGGTGTGTCAGGTCCGGTTGCACCTGCACCGGTCCGCTGCCGGGAAAATAGGTGATCTCGATCTGCTCCTCGCTTTGCGGCGCTTTGAGAAAGACCAGTTCCGAACCGCGCGGCGATTTGTGTCGTCGCACTTCCTCCAAGCCGAGCACCTCTTTGTAGAACTGAACCGTCCGTTCGAGATCGTTGACCCGATAGCGGGTGTGCAGAAGTTTGGTTGCCTTGCTCATGCGTTCAGAATAGCGCGGAAGAGAATCAAGGCAAACGCCCAATTCCGGGAAAGGACCGCCCGCGCCATGGGGTGAAAGGCATTCTCATTTTTTTGGAGCACGACATTCATGCCGCATCCGTGTTCCCGGCTGAAGAGCATCGTTCGGTGCGAAAGCGCGCGTTTCCGGTTGCATCGGAGCGGCACCAAATGAGCATTGCTGGTGGGGTAATCAAACCACTTGCCGACCAAAATGCTTTCCGATACGAAGTGCATTGTGAATCGTCAAAACCGTTGGTTCATCCTTTCGCTGCTGACGGCCAGTTTGTTCGTTTGCTTCAGGGCGGTTGCCCAGATCGATCCGATGCCCCGGCAACTGATCCAACTCGGATACAACGCCGCCTTCCAAGGCCATCCGCCAGTCGCGGCTTACGCGTTCTTTTATCATAATCAACCGCATTTCATCCACACCAACCTGACCCTCCGACTGGCTGTTGCGCCGACCTATCTGGATTCGGAACTGGGGATCAGTCAGGCGCTGGGCGAAAAAACCGATCTGGGTTTCGGCCTGGCGGGCGGCGGTTATGCCGACAGCTACGATGAAATTCGCGGCGGCACATTTATTACAAAGGAATCTTTCGTGGGCCATGGCGCCGAGACCTCGATGAGCCTTTATCACTGCTTCAACCCCGAGGATCAAATTCCGCTCAATCTGATCGTTCGCGGTTTTGCGCATTATGCCTTTTATGCGCGGGACAACAGCACCGCGCCCTCGTCTGCATTTGAATTGCCGAACGATCACGGTACCTTTGGCGTCCGCACCGGACTGCGCTGGGGCGGCAAGGAACCGATTCTGTTCCCATCGCTCGCCATGGAATTATCCATCTGGTACGAAGGTCAGTTCCGCACCGGTTCCGGCAGTTACGGTTCCCTGGCCACCGATCCGCAAGGCGACCGCCAATTGAATGAGCAATCGCATCTGTTTTGGGGACAGGCGCTGCTGGCTTATACGATGACCAATTCCGGCCAGAGTTTTTACATTAATTTCACGGCCGGCACGAGTTTGGATGCGGATCGGTTCAGTGCGTATCGTATGGGCGCGCTGCTGCCGCTCGTCTCGGAATTCCCACTCTCGCTCCCCGGCTATTATTACCAGGAAATCAGCGCCACTCGCTTCGTGATGCTGGGCGGCAATTACACGATTCCTCTCGATAAGCGCCGCCGCTGGAATGCCAACCTGGTCGCCGCCACTTCGGGAGTCGATTATCTGGAAGGATTTGCACAACCCGGCGACTGGCATTCCGGTGTTGGCGGCGGAATCCTTTATCGCACAAGTTCCTTCAAAATCATGGTCGGTTACGCCTACGGAATCGACGCCATCCGCAACAATCATCGTGGCGCGCATAGCATCGGAGTCTTGATGCAACTCGATCTGGAACATGCGCGGCAAATCTTCTCCACCCCCAATCCGCCCAGCGTCTGGCGCGGCTTCCAGCGCGTGTTTGGCGGCTTCGACGGCTGATCCGGCCAAACAAAGACTCGCCAAAGCGCCAGCGAGCTGGGAACTTTTCCGAGTTACCGTCGAAGTGTTTATATCGCCCGTAACAAACATCATCGAATGAAGTCTTTTCGCAATTTTCTCAAACGCATGCGAACACCACTCTGGCTGGCCGGACTGCTCTTGATCATCCTTTCGGCTCACGAACTCCAGGCAGAGACCGCCACCAACCGCCCCCCCGACGGCAATCGTTGGCTGTTCGTTTTTGAAACCTCCAAACTCATGCAACACCGCGCCGAGTCTTCCGCGCAAATGGCGGCCAGCATGATCATGTCCGGCCTCAAAGGACAAATGCATTCCGGCGATACCCTCGCGGTCTGGACCTTCAATGACACGCTTCACTCCGGAGTTTTCCCCCTGCAACTCTGGACGCCGGAGACCAGCAAGCAGGTCGCGCAGCGCGTGTTTGAGTTTTTGAAGAACCAGAAATACGAGAAGAACCCGAACCTTGCCAAAATCATGCCCGAACTGGATGGGGTGATCAAAGACTCGGAGTTCATCACGACCATCCTGTTCTCCGACGGCTCTTCGGAAATCAAAGGCACTCCCTTCGATGCGAAAATCAACGCCAGCTACAAGGAATGGGCCTCGCAGCAGAAAAAAAGTGAAATGCCTTTCATCACTCTGCTCCGAGCCAAACAAGGAACGATCACTCATTACGTCGTCAACACGCCACCATTCCCTTTGGACTTGCCGCCACTACCGGAAGAACTACTGCGGCCCAAGCCGGTGGAACCGATCAAAATCCCGGAAGCACCGAAGCCAGTTGCCACCTTGCCGCCACTGATTCTCTCCGGAAAAAAGAAGGAACCGATCGAGACGCAGACGGTTGCCCAAGCAAATGCACAATTGGAAACAAACAGTGCAATTCAGATTCCAGCAACCAACTCCGCATCGGCAATCGCGATGTCGGATTCCAATCATCTCTCTGTTGCCGCCACAAACATTCCTCAGGCGAAACAAACGACCGCAGCTCTCAATTCAGAAGCATCGGCGGTGAACAACAGCGCTCCTTCTTCCATTGAAGCGAACGCGCTTCCGCTCAAAAATTCTGAAAGTCAAAATGCTGAAACGGTTTTGCGTCAGAAGATAATTTGGCTTGGCGTGGCCGTTCTGGTCGGGCTGCTGCTGGCGGTCGGAGTGCTGCTGCTTCGCCGCTCACGACGGTCCGGGTCCGCAAGTCTGATTACCCGATCGCTCGATCACGATCGCAAATAGCCTGAAAGGATTTGCGGCGCGGCACGCCAGACCCTCTCGCCAGCCCCAGCTGAATCAACCGTTACCCGAGCCGCAGCCAGACGGTTTTCAAATACGCAGGTTCCATTCGCGAGATCGGAAAATCGGGCGGTTGCGGCACGTAATGCCGCTGCAGCACTTTCCGCCGCATTTCACCAACCACGCCGGTAACACTTTCGAGAAATGCTTCCGGCTCCCAGTCGGCTGCGTTGGTGGAAGCGAAGAGCACTCCACCCGGTTTCAGCAAAGGCAACGCGGCCGCCACCAATCTCCCGTAATCCTTCTCCACTCGAAACGCGCCGTGCTCCTTGGACTGCGAGAACGTCCGAGGATCCAGCAGAATGGCGTCGAATGTCCGATTCTTCTTGGCCAATCGACGCATCCAATCAAAGGCGTCGCCGTAAATAAAATCGTGCGCCGCCGGATCAAGCCCGTTCAAGCTGAAGTTCCGTTTGCCCCATTCGAGATACTTTTTCGACAGGTCCAGACTCGTCACGCGGGCTCCCACACGCGCGGCGCAAACCGAAAACCCGCACGTGTAGGCAAAGGTATTGAGCACTTGAAAATCTGAATGCTGACTTCTCTCCTGAGCCAGCCGCAGTGGAAATTCCGCAGCGACATGACCGGTCAGCAAACGTCGCCGATTGTCCCGCTGGTCGAGAAACAATCCAACGGAATAACCTTCCTGAAAACTGAGTTCAAAGGCGACGCCGTTTTCGCGAATGACAAATCGCTCGGGTGCGGCTTCACCGAAAATGCGCTGCGGCGAAGCATCGGACAGCGCGGTTCTTCGAATCTGGCGGTTCAACAGCTTGTGATACGCGGGCTTTTCGCCGGCGAGAGTTTGGAGATGAGACAACTGCTCCGCCGAAAGTTCCCGCTCTGATTGCGACAGGAGAAAATCTCCGAGCTGTTCCACGTACCAACCGGGCCAGCCATCGCTCGCGCCATGAATCAAACGAAAGGCATTCGTCTCCGCCGGGTCAATGATTGCGGAGCGCAGCCCCTCTCGAGCGTCGCTCTGAAAATCGACCGGCGCTCGGAACGTCAACTCCCGGCCATCCACCGGCTCGCGCAGAGTCAATTCAGTCGAGTGCAGGCAAACCCGAGGATACGGCGAACCACCGTAAAGCGTGTCGCCCAGAATCGGAAATCCGCTCTCGGCGGCGTGAACGCGAATCTGATGAGTGCGTCCGGTCAACGGTTCCACTTCCAGCAATTTCCAATTTGCATGAAACGCTGAAAAATCCACGACGCGAAACCGCGTCTCGGCCAGATCGCCGCTGGCGCTCGTGGCGTACGTTTCTCCGACCCGGCCAATTTTCGATTTAACTGTAAACTCGCGTTCCTTCACAGGGCGGTCGGTGAGGAGAAGATACTTTTTGCGAATCTCACGCTGCGTGAATTGTTCGGTCAATGAGCGATTGGCCGAAGCAGTTTTCCCAAAGACGATCACGCCGCTGGTTTCCTTGTCCAGCCGATGAAGAATTGCAAGCCTGGCCCAGCGCGGTTCGCGATGTTTGAGCCAGTCATACAGACCTTCGCCGGCATAGGGCGACGGCGCATGAGTGTTCAGGCCCGCGGGTTTGTTGACGACCAACAGATGCTCGTCTTCGTGCAGGACGCACGGCGGTTGGAAATGCTGAAGCTCAGAGGACATTGAAAATAACTGACACAGCGGCTGGCGACCGGTTTGAGCGGCGCGGCGCGCGATTGGCTTTACCAAAACTTCCAATCGCCTTTCCAGTAGATCCAGAGGCCGAGCAGGAAGTTGGTAATTCCATGCGCCAGCATCGCATCGCCCAGGCGGTTTTTTCGAATCACGAGTGCTTGAAATATGAGGCCGCACAATACACCGCCGACCCACTGAAAATGAACCAATCCGAACAGCAGCGAAATGACGATGAACGACGTCGGATGAAAGCGGTTCAATGGCATGGAGAGAAAATCAGTGCGCACGCAGTAGCGATAGAGAAACGACCGATAGAAAACTTCCTCCAGCGGCGGGATGATGATGGCCGAGCCGAGCGTTCGCACCCAGAAGAAGAACCAGCCCAGCCCGGAGCCTTCGCCGAACTGCTTGAAAGGATTCCAGGTATTTCCCATTTTAAACAGCAGTTCAAACTTGGGGTAATAAGGATCGAGAAAAACCCAGATCGCCGCTACGGCAACGCCTGCAATGACCGCTTCGATGCTGAAAGCCCACTTCATTTCCGGCACCAGCGAACGCATTTCCCAGATGCACCACGCACCGGCAATCATCTTGGCAAAATAAATCCAGTAGCGCGCTTCCTCGCCAAACGCATCTTGGGCGAAAGTGAGAACAAGAATCAGAACGTAAGGAATGACCCGGGCATGGATCGGAGAGGCGGAAAGTTTCTCACGGAGCAGATTCATCGGGGCAAATCATCGCCAACTCCGGGCCAAGGCCAAGGAAAAACTACTCTTCGAAGCTCAGAATATTCGTCCGCGCTTCACCAACCAATGTCGCGCTGTTGACCGTGATCGCCGCCACTTGAAAGCCTCCAACGCGATCGCCTACAAATACCGTCTTCCCCGCAATCATCGCGGAAGGTCGAACCGCGCTGTAGAAGACCGCCTGCAATTTCAGCGGTGCCGGCTTCACAACGGGCGCCTCAGCAACGGTCGGCAGAGGGGCGGAGGCTTCGGCGCTGTCGCTAACCTGGGGCGAAATGGCAGGTGATTCTGTTTCGAAAATCTTCGGTGCGACCTCAGCCTGGACCACTTTTGTGGCGATGGGGCGCAGCGGAGTTGAGGAGGCGATGACGTCGCGGGTTGTTTTGCGAATTCCCATTTGGGCAATGCTGGCCGTGATCAGGATCAGCGCGGCGACGATGGCCAAGGCGAGCACGATTGAAAACGTCACTCCGAAACTCTTTCGTTCCCGAGGCTCGGCTTCCAGCGGCAGCAGTTGCAGGTTGGGCGCGGTCGAGGGTTGCGTAGTCTGCCGTTTGGCGCGTTGAAGCGCGTCATTGACGAGGCTCATACACCGATGTCCCCTTCCAGCTCACGAATCGCCGCGCCGACGACGCGATAATCCAGCTCCGCCCGTTGATTGACGAAGCCTGCAAGCAATGCCTTGTCGCAGACCGCATTGACCAGCCGGGGAATTCCTCCGGTGTAATGATGAATTCTCCACAGCGCTGGCCGGGTGAAATGAGGCGCGCCCTTGGCTCCGGAAACTTGCAAACGATGCTGAATGTATTGGCTGATTTCAGACGGGCTCAAAGGCGAAAGATGATAGCGCACAGTGATCCGCTGGCGCAGTTGCCGCAGGCTGTGGCTGTTCAGGCGATCGCGCAACTCAGGTTGACCCATCAAGACGATTTGCAGCAGCTTGCGATTGTCGGTCTCCAGATTCGAAAGCAGGCGAACTTGCTCGAGCAATTCTTCGGTCAGATTCTGCGCTTCATCAATGATCAGGACCGTTTCTTTCCCCTGCTCCACGTTCCACAACAGGAAATTATTGATCTTGGCAATCGTGTCCAAACGATCGAGGCCTTGAACGTCCAGGCCGAACTCCGTCGCGACGGCTTTCATCAGCTCGTTCGCATTCAGAACCGGGTTCAGAATCAACGCGGTGGAATAATTCTTATCGAGTTGTTCGAGCATCGCGCGGCAAAGCGTGGTCTTGCCCGCGCCGACTTCGCCAGTCAACTGAATGAAACCCTTCCGCTCGCGAATCCCAAAGAGCAAATGATTGTAGGCTTCGCGATGTTTCGCGCTGTAAAAGAGGAAACGCGGATTCGGCGTGATGTCGAACGGCGGTTCCGTCAGGCCATAATAGTCGAGATACACGACTGCTGTTCAGCAGGACAGGTGCCTTGAAAGAAATGCGGCTGAATTGCTTGAAAAAAAGGCTCGCGGTGTCCTGAAACGGAATGCGATTGCCTCAATTACAGGCGTGGCTTACGGCTGAACGCACCCTGATTTCCCCACCGGTCGCTATCGGCGGGTCGCCGGGTCAGGAATGGAGGATCTGTTTCGCCGCTTTTACCAGAGCATTCGCCTCCGCCGCCGTTCCAATCGTGATGCGCAGATAATCTTTTACCTCGGGTTGACTGAACCAGCGAACCAGGATTTTTCGTTCGCGTAGCTTCTCAAGCCAGCGTTGAGCGGGAAATTCCGGCGGTCTGGCGAGAATGAAATTCGTCCGGCTGGGCAAAACCTGGAAACCAAGCTTCGTCAACTCGCGGCTCAAGTCATCACGCGTGGCGATGATCCTGCGAAAGTTCTGACGGTAATAAGGCAGATCATCCAAAGTCGCCTCAGCGGCAATCTGCCCAAGCCCATTCACATTGTAGCTGTCGCGAATTTTGTTCAGCGCCGCGATGAGTTCAGCCGGACCGACGAAATAGCCCACGCGTTGGAAGCAAAGCGAATACGCTTTGGAGAACGTCCTGGAAACCAGCACATGCGGGTGCTTCAACGCCAGCGTCATGGCAGTCTCGTCCGCAAAATCGACGTAGGCTTCATCCAAAACCACCACGCCTTTCTGCGCCTGACAAAGGACATCGAGTTTCTGGGTTGAATAGCCGCGACCGCCCGGAGCATTGGGCGTGGTGACCAGAGTCAGCGCCGCCTTGAAATCCCAATGCCTGCCTCGTTTCAATTCCGGGATGCCGGGCAGCGCGAAATCTGGCTTCAAAGCCACCGCGTTTTTCGTCGCGCCGTGGATATCCGCCAGCACGGGATACAGCGAATAACTCGGTGTAAAATATTGAACCGTGGACGCGCTCGAACGCGGCGCTCGTCTGTTGGGTTGCGGCTCAACAAACGCCCGAACGGCCAACGCCAGCAGTTCGTCGGAACCGTTGCCAACGATAATGTTCTCAGGCAGGCAACGATGCAATCGGGCCAACTTTTGCCGCAATCGCTCGGCAGTGGGATTGGGATACAATCGCAAGCGACCGTCCACCGCCTGCTTCACAGCCGTCAGCGCTTTGGGCGACGGCGGAAACGGATTCTCGTTGGTGTTGAGCTTGATTAGGCCTTTGATCTTCGGCTGCTC
>JBQCEJ010000302.1:0-9838 GCA_051960355.1 Verrucomicrobiota bacterium
CTGCGCTGTTTCGTGCCGGCAGCGGGCGATCGAGGGATCGGTTTGGTTCAACTCGAAATTCCGCCGCGCACTCTCCAAAGCATGAGCGCTGATATCCAGGTCCGTGACAGACGCCGCACCGCCACGCGCGGCGTAGAGTGAAAAGCCGCCGGAAAAACTGAAGGCGTTCAAGACGGTGCGTCCACGCGCCAGCGCCTCGACGCGTCGGCGATTTTCTCGTTGATCCAGGAAGAAACCGGTCTTCTGCCCGCGCAAAACATCGGCTTCAAAGCGCAACCCGGATTCCAGAAAAATCACCGGACCAGTCAGCGGCGGACCGTAGATCACTTTGCTGTCAGCTGAATCCGTCGCCTTGGACTGAACGTTCCTGCTGAACCGCAGAACAATTCTTTCCGGCGCCAGTTGCAGTCGGATCAACTCCACAATTTCCTGCAGCAGCGGCAACCAGACGGCGGTGTAGATTTTCAAAACGAGTGTCGTGTCGTAACGATCCAGCACCAAACCCGGCCAACCGTCGCTCTCGCCATTGATCATCCGATAGCCGTTCGTCCGCTCGTCCAAGAGTCCCCGTCGGCGTTCCACAGTTTGCGCCAGCCGTGCCGACCACCAGGCGGGATCGATCGTCTGCGGCTTGCCAACGTGCAGTACGCGAACGCGAATGGGTGAATGAGGATCGAAGAATCCAACGGCCAGGAACTTGTCCTGTCGATCGTAAATGACCGCCAGTTCGCCAGCTTCACCGTCGCGGTTCTGCTCGCGAACGCTGTCGCCGTAAACCCAGGGATGTCCCGACCGCACCTGTGTTTCGGCCGCCGCGGAAACCCGCAGTCGCAGGCGTTTGCTGATCGTTGGTTGATTCATTTGGCTTCGCCGGGAGCGCACCCGATTGCAATTTTTCTCGTATCGGAGAGATTGTGCCCATGCCGGAGAACAAACCGATTCACGTGGTGGTGCTGGGCGCTGGCTTTGGCGGTCTGGAATTCTGCAAACACTTCCATCGCCCGAATGCGCGCATAACTCTGGTTGATCGCACCAATCATCATTTGTTTCAGCCGTTGCTGTATCAGGTCGCCACTGCGGGATTATCCGCCCCGGACATTGCTCAGCCGGTTCGTTCCATTTTTTCCGACCGCCGGGACGTCACCGTGCTGCTCGACAAGGTTGTGGATTTCGATCTCGCTCACAAGCAGGTCTTTTTGGCTGGCAGCACGCTCGAATACGATTACCTCGTGCTGGCCCTTGGCGGTCAGACGAGTTATTTCGGGCATCCCGAGTGGGAACAGTTCGCGCCCGGTCTCAAGACATTGGACGACGCGCTCCGGATTCGAAGCCAGGTGCTGCTCGCGTTTGAGAAAGCTGAAACATCCTTGGACGAAGCGGATGACGAACGTTTGATGACAACCGTGGTGATCGGCGGCGGACCCACGGGTGTGGAAATGGCCGGAGCGCTGGCGGAACTGTCGCGAACGGTTTTGAAACGAGATTTTCGACGCATTGATCCGTCGCATGCGCGGATCATTTTGATCGAAGGTTCGCCGGTGGTCTTGTCACATTTGCCGCCGGAGCTTTCTCAGAGCGCCGCCGATCAACTGAAACAGCTCGGGGTGCAGGTTCGCACCGCCACTCGCGTGAAAATGATTCGGCAAGGCGAGGTGGAACTCGAAGGCGGTGAAGTGATCCGCGCCGGAAATATTATTTGGGCTGCTGGAGTTTCCGCGAATCCGCTCACAAAAAAATTGAGCGTGGAACTCGACAGAGCGGGGCGCGTGAAAGTAAACCCAGATCTGAGCTTGCCGAATCATCCAGCGGTTTTTGCGATCGGCGACATGGCTTTGGTTCTGGAACCGAATGGGAAACCTGTTCCGGGCGTTTCTCCAGCCGCGATGCAGATGGGGCGACACGTGGCGCGCCTGATCAAGGATGAACTGGAACTCGGCAGCGGTCAGTCGCCTCGGACGCCGTTCAAATATTGGGACAAGGGAACCATGGCGACGATTGGCCGTTCGGCGGCCGTGGCTTGGATCGGCAAACTCAAATTCTCCGGTTGGCTGGCTTGGCTCGCGTGGCTTTTGGTGCACCTACTGTTTCTGATCGGCTTTCGCAACAAAGTCGCGGTTGTGTTTCAGTGGGCTTATTCTTACTTCGCTTTCAAACGCAGCGCGCGACTGATTACTTACCTTCCGCAGGAGCCAAACCGCGAGCCGACCAGTTCGATCAATGGTTGAGTGAAGCCACTTCAACACGTCAATCACTTCGTGGCCGGTGCTTTCTTACGCAATTTTTTGCCGGAAACGCAGCGCCGAAAGCGCAAACAAACCGATGCCCATTGCGCTGAGAATCAGGAGATGTTGCCAGAAATCCGTAAGACTCGCGCCGCGCAGAATGATGGCGCGCATCAGCTCAATAAAATAAGTGGTCGGCAGACACGCGCCGACCGCTTGGAAAATCCATGGCATGGTGTCGCGCGGGAAAATAAAACCCGAAAAGAAAACGGACGGCATGATGAAAACCATGCTCATCTGCAGCGCCTGCATCTGATTCTGGGCACGGGTGGACAGCAACAGGCCAAGGCTGAGCAGAGCGAAAACGTAAATCACCGTCGAGACAGCGAGCGCAACCAGGCTTCCAGCGATTGGCACATGAAACAACCAGCGCATGATCGCGAATAATCCGGTGGCCATGGTCATGCCAATGATCATGTAAGGCGTGAGTTTTCCCAGCATCAAACCCCAGCGCGAAAGCGGACTGACGAGCAGTTGCTCCAGCGTCCCGCGTTCCCGTTCGCGAACCAGCGACATCGCCGTGGCAAAGGTGGTCGCGATCTGCAAGACGACACCGATGACGCCCGGTACGAAAAAGTTCGGACTGCGCATGGCCGGGTTGTAAAGAATTTGCGGACGGACTTCGACCGGCACTTCACGCAATCCAGATGCGCCCAGAAGCTTGATCACCGATTCCCGGAAAGTGACACCAATCGCCGTGTTCAAGGCGGCGGAGGCAATGGTTGAGTTTGAGCCATCGATGATGACCTGCACTCTGGCGGTGCGGCCGGCGTGGAGATCTCGCGTGAAACCGGGCGGAATTTGCAGGCCCACGTAAGCTTTGCCGCGTCGGATGGTGTGCGCCAGTTCATCCACGCTGAGCACTTCGCCTTTGAATTGAAAGGTGCCGGTGTTCACGAAGCGCTCGACCAATTGCCGGCTTTCCACCGTGCGGTCTTCATTGAGCACGACCATCGCCAGATTCTTCACGTCCGTGTCGAGCGCGTAACCGAATGCGATCATTTCGATCAACGGCGGAAAAAACATGAAGAACAGCGTCATCGGATCGCGCAGCACGACCAGGAATTCTTTGTAGAGAATCGCGATGAAGCCGCGGAAGGGTCTTTTCATTTGGTCTCTCCGTTCTGTCGGTTCGTGGTCAGCGCGACGAATACATCTTCCAATGAAGGCGCGATCGGTCGAATGTCCGCGTGGGGAATGTTTGACTTCGCCAATTCGGCGCGAATGGATTCCTCGGAAACATTCTCGTTCACCAGCAGATGCATGGATTGGCCGAAAACCGTGGCGCTGCGCAAGCCAGGAAGCCGTCGCATGGCCTGCAAGCCAAGCGTCACGTGATCACAGGTCACATCGATGCGCCGGGTGCCGGGCGGATTCACCACCGGCAGTTGCTTGAGATCATCGGGTTCGCCGCAAACGACCAGTTTTGACATGTGAATGTAACCGACATGGGTGCAGCGCTCGGCTTCATCCATGTAATGTGTCGTAACGAAAAGCGTCATTCCTACGCTGGAAAACTCAAACAGCAAATCCCACAACTCCCGCCGCGCTACCGGATCAATGCCTGCGGTTGGTTCGTCGAGAAACAGCACGCTCGGCTTATGAACCAGCGAACACGCCATGGCGAGCCGTTGGCGCCAACCGCCGGAAAGCAACGCCGCGCGCCGTTTCAGGTAAGGTTCCAGATGCGTGAGCGCGACGAGTTCATCGTAACGTTGCTTCAATGTCGCGCCGCGTAAGCCATAGAGCCGGCCGTAGAAACTCAGGTTTTCATGAACGGTCAACTCGTCGTAGAGCGAGAACTTCTGCGACATGTAACCGATGAGCGGCTTGATCGCCTGGGTCTGCTTGGCGACATCGAAACCAGCGATGCGCGCCGTACCTTCACTCGGTTCCAGCAAGCCGCACAACATGCGAATGACCGTGGATTTGCCTGAACCGTTGGGCCCGAGAAAACCAAAGATCGAACCCTTGGCCACCGAGAACGAAACGTGATCCACGGCGGTGAAATGGCCAAAGCGCTTGGTGAGCGCGTCGCATTGGATCATAGTGTCCGACATACTGTAAGGTTCAGGATACTTCCCGCAGTCGCTGATAAATGGTCGTGATTTCGTTTTCTGCCAGCGTCATTGCGTCCCTTTGCTTATGCGCTTGGGGCTTTACTTCACCACACCCGGAAAAACCACGTCCGCCGACATGCCGGCGCGGAGTTGATCGTCGGAACCGTCGAGTCGCACCTTGATGCCGAAGACCTGCTTGATGCGTTCCTCCACGGTTTGAACATTGCGCGGCGTGAACTCAGCTTCCCGGCTGATCTGTTCAACAATGCCGGGGAAATCTTTTCCAGGAAAGGAATCAACGCGGACCTTCACGGACTCGCCGATCTGGATTTTGCCGAGCCACGGTTCCGGCACATAAACGCGCACCCAGAGATGCGGCAGCAACAGCGTGGCGACCTGCTGGTTGGGCGCGAGCACGTCGCCAACTTTGACGCTGAGCACTTCCAGAACGGAATCGGACGGCGCGGCGATCTGCATCTCTTTGAGCTGCGCATCCGTTTGAGCCAACTGCGCGCGAGCCTGGGCGATTTGCTCCGGACGCGTGCCGGCGAACAGGAGATCGTAACGGCTCTTGGCCGCAGCCACCGTGCGCTCCAACGAATTGGCGCGAGTGACGGATTGGTCGCGTTCGGTGATGGAAATTGTCTTCTGCGCAAAGAGTTCCTCCGCGCGCTTGGCGTTGGCGCGTGCGAGTTCGAGTTCGGAAACCTGCGCCTGCCATTCCGCTTTGGCGGCGGCGATTTCCTCCCGGCGCGGGCCGGCTTCCAGTTCAGCCAGTTGCGCGGCCAATTGATCGCGCCGCGCGCGGAGTTCGGCGGCATCCAGTTCGGCAATTTTTTGGCCAGCCTTGAGCGAATCGCCTTCCTGGGCGAACAGCTTTTCCACGCGACCGCCGTAACGCGAAGCGACTCGGACTTCGTCGGTTTGGATCGTGCCGGAGACAGCGGGCGGCGTTGAGTCCGGTTGGCACGAGGTCAGCAGGAGGCTGCAGGCCAGGAGCAAGCTTGAAATGATGGAGCGCTTTTCCACGTGAGCGCGAGGCTAGCAGCGTGGGGAAAACGGAGCAAGCACGCCCGTCGTTTCGTCCAGCTTGGGGAAGACCGGCTCAGGAATTATCCCCGTCCAACATGCGTCCGAGGCCGCCCAGGAGCGAGCCTTCTTCGCGTCCGCCACGGCCTGTTTGTGGTGAAGCGGCGGTGATGCGTCCGGCCAGCCGGCTCAGCGGCAGCGACTGCAACCAGATTCGCCCGGGACCGCGAAGGGTCGCGAAGAACAATCCTTCACCGCCGAACAGCGCGCTCTTGATGCCGCCAACCATTTGGATGTCGTAATCGACCGTGGGTTGAAACGCGACAATGCAGCCGGTGTCCACGCGAAGAACTTCTCCGGGGGCGAGATCGCGCTGATACAGCGTTCCGCCAGCATGAATGAAGGCGAGTCCATCGCCCTGCAAACGTTCCAGGATGAAACCTTCACCGCCGAAAAATCCGGCGCCGATGCGTTTGGTGAAAGCGATGCCGATGCTCACGCCTTTGGCGGCGCAGAGGAAGGAATCCTTCTGGGCGAGTAGTTCGCCCCCGAGATCGCCGAGGTGAATCGGAATGATTTTGCCGGGATACGGCGCGCCGAAAGCCACGCGTTTTTTGCCCTGACCGCGATTCTGGAAAACCGTCATGAACAAGGATTCACCGGTGAGCAGGCGTTTGCCCGCGCCCATGAGCGAACCGAGAAAACCGCTGTTCTGTTGGGAGCCATCGCCGAAGATGGTCTCCATCTGGATGCCGTCTTCCATGAACATCATGCCGCCGGCTTCGGCAACGGCGGCTTCCATGGGATCGAGTTCGATTTCGACAAACTGCATGTCGTCGCCGTAAATCTGGTAATCCACTTCGTGCATCGTTGGCATAAATTATTTTTTAAAAGGTTGGGTTGAATCTGATGGTTCCCTGATAGACCGGCTACTACAAATTCCGCTCAATCTTCCAAGCTGCAATCACGCGGCGACCCGTTGAGCAATCAATCCTTCAACGGCTTCAGGCAGGGGACCGCAAAGATCTTCGAGCAGGGCCCGGCAGTCATTTTCCGAAAGTCGCAGCGATTTGGAAGCGGAGTAGATGAAGCCGCGCGTGGTCTGGTAACCGTAGCCGAGCAGGCCCTGGCGCAAGGGCAGGGAATAGATCGCCAGTGAAAGTCCGTAAACCAAAGTGTGCCAGGCGTTGGCCTCACCGCGCTCAATTGCGTCCAGGTAACGCCGAACGATCCGTTCGTCCCGCAGCGGTCGCAGCTTGAGGAGCTCCGTCTGGCCGATTCGCCAGCTGGCCTCGGCAAACGATTGCAGAGCGGTTTCGTTCGCGAGTTGCCGATCGTATTCGCACAGCTCACGGACTTCGTGGCGGCAGGTGTGATCAAATGCGCGCTGGATTGCCGGCAGTTCGTGCGGCACGAGAATCTGTTTTTGATAATTTTCCAGAAAGCGGCGCAAGGACGGCAGATCCTGGACGATGGGGATTTTCAGCGAAACTGAGACATCTTTGAGAGCAGCGAGGCCGTTGGTGGAGCCGAGTTGTTCCACCAGCGGATGCCAGTCGCCCAGCCATTCGGCAGGTTCGCCCAGCGCAGGTTTAAATTGTTTCCACATCGTACTTTGGCGAACTGTTTTAAAAACTGAAAACCTTCGCCGCAAGTTCTACGTTGCACGTGGTCCGCTATCATGGCCAGCAGGAAAAGTCGTGATTTGAAAAATAAATGGTTGAAAAAGAAACCTGACTGTTCCGGATGATTTCTGAAATTCAGCGCCTGCAAGACGCTTCAACGGCGCTCTGTTTCAAACGCAAATTTCACCGGCATAATTTCGATTGTATCCTGAATCGTCAGGCGTATGCTCAACCAAGTTTTGCTGTCGGCCTGGAAACCGGTGGTTAGTGGCGATCTTTTGGGCCGATTCACTTTAATCCTGATTTAATATGAACCAGCCCTCGACCACACCCTCAACCGCTACCCACAAATTGCAACCGGCTGCCGGGCTCGCGCCCAAGTTTCCCGGCGTTCGCATCACATGCAACGGCAACCAGTTGGTGGCGCAGCACGTCGAAACGCGCATCACCGAAGGCGGCATTTTCTATCCCATCACTCCCTCGACTGAAGGTGGCGAGATTTATCAGGGCTCGTTCGCAGCAGGTGAGTTGAACGTCTGGGGTCAGCAAAAAATCGCGGTCGAAACGGAAGGGGAACATGCCGCTCAAGGCGGGGCAACGGCATTTGCAGTCAGCGGCAAACGCGCCGTCAACTTCACGTCCGGCCAGGGCATCGTTTACGCCATGGAGCAGTATTACCACGCGCCGGGCAAGTTCTCGACGATGGTGCTGGAAGTCGGCGCCCGCGCGCTGACGAAGCAGGCGTTGAATGTTCATTGTGCGCATGACGATTTTTACGCGGCGCTGGACACCGGTTGGACGATGCTGATGAGCAAGGATGCGCAGCAAGCGGCGGATCAGGCGGTCATCCTTCGCAAGGTGAATGAGCTGTCGCTCAATCCGGGAATGAACATTCAGGACGGCATGCTTACGACTCACTCCGAGCGCACTTACCTCGCGCCGGAAGCGGAATTGCTCCGGGAATTTCTCGGCGCCGTGGATGATCAAATCGAGTGTCCGACGCCTGCCCAACGCGAGCTATTTGGCGCCAAACGCAGGCGTGTTCCGGAAATGATGGACCTCAAAAATCCATTGCTGCTCGGCCCGGTTCAGAATCAGGAACATCACATGAACGGCGTGGTGGCGCGCCGCAACAATTTCAACGAGCCGATCCTGGGTTTTCTGGAAGCGGCTTACGCGGAATTTGGCCGGTTGACCGGACGCGTTTACGGCTTCCTTAGTGAGTACAAGTGCGCCGATGCCGATACCGTCTTCATCTCGCTCGGGTGCGCGGCGGACAACGTCGAAGCCGCCTGCGATTATCTGCGCGAACAGCGCAATGCGAAAGTCGGTTCCATTCACATCAACGTCATTCGTCCGTTCCCGGAAGCCGCCGTGATCAATGCGCTGCGTGGCAAGAAGAACGTGATCATTCTTGAGCGCACCGATGAAGGTATGGCGGGTGACAATCCACTGGCCCGCGACATCCGCGTCGCTCTCGGCAAAGCTAATGAAGCCGCGCAATTCGGCGGCGATTTGCCAGCGCTCAAACCGGAAGAAACGCCGCGCTTGTTCCGTGGTTCCTATGGCATCGGTTCGCGCGACTTTCGACCGGAACACACGCTCGGCGCTTACGAATACACGGTCGGCCAGACCCGGCGCAAAGACGGCAAGGGCGCGGCGGATGGGGAAACCTATTTCACGCTCGGCATTGATCATCCGTACGCGGTTATTTCCAAGGACACGCCGTCATTGCTGCCGGAGAATTCCATCGCTGTCCGTTTCCATTCAATCGGTGGCTGGGGCATGATTACGACGGGCAAAAACCTCGGCGAAATCATCGGCGAATTCGGCGATCTCATCGCGCATCAGAAACCGGAATACGAAGCCGACGGGCGCCTGAAGGAAAAGCTCTTCATCATGGCGAATCCGAAATACGGTTCGGAGAAGAAAGGCGCGCCGACTAATTATTATCTCACCGTTGCGCCCGCGCGCATCAAGGTGAACTGCGAATTGAATCACGTGGACGTGGTGCTCTGCTGCGATCCGAAGGCGTTCACTCACACGAATCCGCTGGAGGGCATCAAAAAAGGCGGCTGCATCGTTTGGGAATCGAGCGACACGCCCGAAACCGCGTGGCAACGCATTCCCGCGCAGCACCGAAAATTTGTCACGGATAACAATATCCGCGTTTACATTCTGCCGGGCTTTGACATTGCCAAGAAAGCCACGAGCAAACCCGAGTTGCAGCTGAGCATGCAGGGCAATTCCTTTCTCGGCGCGTTCTTCCGCGTTTCGCCGTTCCTGAAGATCAACGGCATCTCCGATGAAACTTACCTGTCCACGGTCAAGAAACAGTATCAGAAAAAGTTCGGCCGCTTCGGCGAAGACGTGGTGAACTCCAACATGACGGTGATGGAGCAGGGCTTCTCGCGCGTGCAGGAAATTCAGTATGGATTTGTCAGCGATCCCGATCGTTCTTCGATGCGCAATCCGCCCGTCAAGCCGATTGGCGACACGCCGTTGATCCCAACCGCCGGTTGCGGAACGGCGTGCGGCAGCGGCATTCCAACTCCCGCGCAGCAAACGCCGCGCTATTCCTTCCAGACGCTAGGCAAGTTCGATTCCGAATTCCGCAACGGCCTTGGCTATCATCAACCGGCGGGCGCGCTGGCTGCCCTCGGCGTCATGGGCGCGGGCAGCGGTGCGACGCAGTCCAAGTATGTCGCCCGCCGCGAGACGCCGGTTTACATCGCGGAGAACTGCACACAGTGCATGGAGTGTATCACCGCGTGCCCGGATACCGCCCTGCCCAACACCGCCCAGGAAATCAGTGTCGTCCTTAAAACGATGGCGCAGTTTT
>JBQCEJ010000303.1:0-14555 GCA_051960355.1 Verrucomicrobiota bacterium
CCCATCTCGAACGAGAACTGGCCGAGTTGTCGGAGCGCTTGAAACGGTTCGAGTCCGAATTCGTCGCGGCATCGGAAACCAAACCTGCGAGCGTTCCGCCGCCCATCCCACCAGTCATTCCGGCGCGCACGCAAGCGAGTGATTTCCCAAAACAGCGTCCCGCTGCGGAAGCGCTCACAAACACTAGCAAGGTCGCACCTCAGCCAGTCGAAACCAAACCACCGATTGCTCCTCCGCTTTACACCGCCGAGCCGATCAAGCCACCGTTCATCCCGCCAGCCCAACCGGCGTCCGCACCGGAAAAGCGTTCTTTTGAAATGCGACTGGGGACGTATTGGCTGGTGCGCGTCGGGATTGTGATGCTGCTGACCGGACTCGTGTTCTTTGGCAATTACGCCTATCAGAATTTCATCGGGTTGCTCGGGCGGGCGGGCAAAGTCTCGCTGCTTTATCTGGCCAGCGGAATTCTTCTGGGCGCCGGTGCCTGGTGGCAACGCCGAGCCGCCAAGGAATCACTCAAGAACTACGCCCAGGTGCTGTTCGCCGGCGGTTTGGCGGCGGTTTACTTCACCACGTACGCGGCGCATCACATTCCCAACCTGCGAGTCATCGCGAGTTCACTGTTGGACGGCGCCTTGTTGCTCAGCTGGGCGGGATTCATGGTGTGGATTGCGGATCGCAAGAAATCGGAGGTGCTCGCGTTATTTGCCATTGGTTTGGCGTATTACACGTCTGTGATCACGCGGGTCGGATCGTTCACGCTCTATTCAAATCTCGTTCTGACGGTGGCGGCGGTTTTCTTCCTGGTGCGCAATCGCTGGGCCGGGCTGTCGCTGGCAAGTCTGGTGGCGACGTATGCCAGCTATGGATTCTGGCGGTTCTTCGATGGCAGCGGCTGGCATTGGGCATCTCCGGAGGAAGCTCTGTGGTTCGGCACCTACTTTCTGATCGGCTATTGGGTGATCTTCACCGCCGCGGTGTTCCTCTCAAAAGATTCCAAGTTGTCCGGGGCCAATCGCGCGGGATTTCTCACCTTCAACAACGGCGCGTTTTTCACGCTGTTCCTGCTCACGATGCTTCAGGTGAACACGGGCGGTTTTTGGAAATTTTCGCTGTTTTACGGAATCGCGCTGCTGGCTTTGGCGGAGTTGGCGCAACGGGTTTGGCCAAGTGAATCGCTAGCAAAAAATTCCTACCTCACGCAGGGTTTGCTGCTGGTCACGATCGGAATCATCAGCAAATTCGCAGGCCTGCAACTCGCGCTGCTGCTCGCGGCGGAAAGCGTCGTCCTGCTCACGTTGGGCAAGGCACGCAACAGCATCGTTCTGCAAGTCGGCGCTTACCTGGCCGGGGCGATGGCTGCGGGTTGGGGCATCGATGGTCTCAAACGAAACGATTGGCGCGCTTTGGCCTTCGAAACGGCGATCGGCGCGCTGATGGTGTTCAACGCGTGCTGGTCGGATCGAAAAGCTGGAGATCACTTGAAGCGGATCCGTCCGGTGCCCGCATTTTTCACAACGCTCGCGTTGATCAGTTGGCTCGCAACGACCTGGTACAACACCAGTCCCGCGAATTTCCCGCTCGCCTTGGCCTTGGAAGCCGTGGCGCTCACGCTCTCGGTTTACGTTTTGCGCCTCCGGGAAATCGCGTTATTCGGCCAAAGCTATCTCGTGCTGGCGCAAGTTGCATGGCTGGTCCACTTCATCGAGCCGAACGTGGCGCCGCCGTGGTGGAACGCCCTCTTGCTCGTGGCGATCACCATCGGCTTAAGCCATTGGTGGCAACGCCAAAAAGTCTTGGCCTGCGATGCTCAGTTGAATGGTCTGTGGCAAGGTCTTTACGCACTGGCGACCGTCGGCGTGCTCTATTTTTGGCTGAATCGACTCGCGGGCGGGCCTGTTTGGCTCGCTTTGACCAGCGCACTGGCGATTGCCCTCACGGTTTACGGCGTGTTCACCCGGGCATGGTTTCTGGCGGCATGCGCTCAGCTCTTTCTGATCGCCAGCGTTGGTCAGTTCGCATTGCAGTTGTGGCATCGAAAACCCGAATGGTTCTTTCCGCTGGCGCCGCTGGCCGCGCTCGGTTTTCTGTCCCTTGCCACGAGGACCTGGTTTCAGCGCAAACCCGTTTCGGGCGAAAAGGCGCGCGAGCCGCTCCTGCAATTGGCGCTGATCTATCGCTGGGTGGCGCTGTTGATGTCGCTATGGTGGGTGCAGGAATACATCCCGGCGCGGGAACGCGTCTGGTTCCTGATGCTGCTCGGTTTGCTGGCGTTTCTTTGGGGCGGCTGGCGCAAGCGGCTTGAATCGCTCCTCGTGAGCGCGACTTTCACGATCGCGGGGTTGGCGATCTTCTGGCTGCCGTGGCACGGAGCCACCACAGTGTATTGGCCGAACCTGTTGGCTCTTGCCGGTTTGCTGGTGCAACAACGTCTGGCAACACGATGGGTGGAAGGATTCCAACTCGACGCGCGGATTCAAGCAACGATGATCCTTCTCGGCGGTGTCAGCCTTTGGGTTTTGCTTTCCCGCTGGGTTTTGCAAAGCGCGGGAGGATTTTACCTGACTGCCAGTTGGTCGGGGCTGGCGCTGATCCTGTTCAGCTTTGGGATTCTCTGGCGCGAGCGGATGTATCGCTGGCTCGGATTGGGCGTGCTGGCGTGTGCCTTGGGTCGCGTGGTTCTCTTCGACGTGTGGAAACTGGAAACGCTTTACCGCATTCTCAGTTTCATGGCGTTGGGAGTTGTGCTGCTCGCCCTCGGGTTTTTGTACAACAAGTATCAGGAAAAGATTCGCGAGTGGCTGTAGCGGCGATCGGCGGCAAGGTTCGACTCTTTTTGGGCTCAACGCGTCGGCAGCTTCTGGAATTCGTCTTTACACCGGACCCGTGGGTTGGCAAGTTTTCGCTCCTATTTTGCGGGGTCAGACGGTGAACTAGAACTCAGCGAGAGCGATAATATTATGCCAGAACTGGTTGGAAATCTTTTGGTTGGGCAGTCGGGCGGACCGACTGCGGTCATCAATGCGAGCGTTGCCGGTGTGCTGCAGGAAGCCGGCAAGCACGAAGGGATCGAGGAAATTTACGGAGGCCTGAATGGCATCCTGGGCATTCTGAACGAAGAGCTGATCGATATTAACGAGGAAAAAGCCAAGACCATCGAGGGCTTGCGCTACACTCCCGCCGCCGCTCTGGGCACCTGCCGCTACAAGATTGATTTCAAAAAGAAGCCGGAAAAAGCCGCGCAGGACATGGACCGCCTGTTCGAAGTTTTTCAGGCGCACAACATCCGCTATTTCTTCTACGCTGGCGGCAACGATTCCCAGGATACCTCGCACAAGATCCATCTCGAAGCCGTCAAACGCGGCTGGGACATGCGCGTGATCGGCGTGCCGAAGACGATCGACAACGATCTCCCGCACACGGATAGCTGTCCGGGTTACGGTTCCGTCATCAAATACTGCGCAACCACCGTCATGGAAGTCGCCGCCGATGTTGGCAGCATGGCCACGGATGACGGCTCGTGCTGCATCATCGAAGTCATGGGCCGCGCCGCGGGTTGGATTGCCGGCGGCACAATCGTGGCCAAACGCGCGCCGTCCGATGCGCCGCACATCATTCTTCTGCCAGAACTGGCCTTCAACGAAGAGAAGTTCCTCGCCAAGGTCAAAGAAACCGTCGCCGCCAACAAGTACTGCATCGTCGTGGTCGGTGAAGGTCTCAAGGACGAAAAAGGTGAAGAAATCGGTGCGGACAAAAGTCGCCTGGACGCCTTTGGCCATCCAGTGCTCGCCGGTGCGGCCGAAAAGCTGAAGGAAATCATCCAGGGCAAAATGAATCTGAAGACCCGCACCGTGTTGCTGGGCTACGCTCAACGCGCAGCCGCTCACTTTGCGAGCGCCACCGATGCGAACAATGCTTACGCGTGCGGAGTCGCCGCCGTGAAGGCCGCGATCGAAGGCCAGAGCGGCCAGATGGTGAAGATCGTTCGCAACGTGCAAGAGGACGGCTCGATCAAGTGGAGCACGGGCTTGCAGCCGTTGGAAGACATCGCCAACGTCGAACATTTCATCCCGAAAGACTGGATCGCCGAAGACGGATTCCTGCCGAACGAGAAGTTCGTTGCCTACGCCCGTCCGCTGATCGAAGGCGAAGTCAAAGTCCCGACCGAAGGCGGCTTGCCGAAGTACGTGACTCTGGAGAAATCCAAGGTGGAGAAGAAGCTCGCGCCGCGCGCCTGAGCCACGGTTCCAATTTAATCGCAAGAGCGACCCTCACCGGTCGCTCTTTTTGTTTACCTATCCAGACGGCGTGATTCAGTCCAGCGTTGGTTCAGCTCGCAATTAGACTTTCGCCGCCAAGTCCTTCCGATATATTGGCCGGGATGTTTCGGACTCAGGATTTAAACGTTAAAGAGATTATTCGACTGCTGGCGCCGCACACTTTGAAGGCGGAACTGCCCATCACCGACGCTGCCAGCGAAAAAGTCGCGCGCAGCCGCGAAACGATCACCGGCATTCTGCAGCAGAAAGATCCGCGCCTGCTGGTCGTGGTCGGGCCGTGTTCCATTCACGATGTCAAAGGCGCGCTCGAATACGCTGAAAAGCTGAGCGTGCTCCGGCAGGAATTCGCCAGCCAGATGGAAATTGTCATGCGCGTCGAGTTTGAAAAGCCGCGCACGACCATCGGTTGGAAAGGGCTGATCAATGATCCGCGCCTCGACAATTCTCAGGACATCGAATCGGGCTTGAAGATCGCGCGCCGTCTGCTCTTGGACATCACCGCGCTCGGCCTGCCCGCGGCCACCGAGTTTCTCGATCCCATTATTCCGCAATACATTGCCGACCTCATCAGCTGGGCGGCCATTGGCGCTCGCACGACGGAATCCCAGACGCATCGCGAACTGGCGAGCGGCCTTTCGATGCCAGTGGGCTTTAAGAACGCCACCGATGGCAGCCTGCAGGTGGCTGTCGATGCGATGCATGCCGCGCGCACGCCGCACAGTTTTCTTGGCATCGATCAGGATGGCGCCACCAGCATTGTCCGCACGACGGGCAATCCGAACGGTCACGTGGTCTTGCGCGGTGGCCGGATGCAGACCAATTACGATGCGAAGAGCATTTTGGACGCGGAAGCGAAATTGACCCAAGCCAAGTTGCGGCCCGTGATGATGGTCGATTGCAGCCACGCCAATTCCGGCAAACAACCGGCGCGCCAGGAAGATGTCTGGCGCAGCATCATCGAGCAACGGCTCACCGGAACGCGATCGCTCATCGGCGCCATGATCGAAGGCTATTTGGAAGAAGGCGCTCAGCCGATCCCGAAGAATCCGGCGGAACTGCGCTACGGCGTTTCGATCACCGACGCCTGCATTTCGTGGGAAACCACCGAACGCATCCTGCGCTGGGGCTTTGAAAAGCTGGCAGGCGCTCCGAAAGAACTGGCACTGGGCCGTTGAACAAAACGCGCGGCGCTCGTTTGCTTCGATGGATGCACACCAATTAATCAACGGCTTGATTCTCTATATCGGTCTGGTCGTTCTCCTGACCTTTCATGAGTTCGGCCACGCCTGGATGGCGTGGAAATGCGGCGATGACACCGCACGATTGCAGGGGCGCGTTTCCCTGAATCCGCTGGTTCACATTGATCCCATTGGCACGGTGTTGATCCCGTTGGCGGCCATTTTTCTGGCAATGCAAGGCTCAATTGCGGCTGGTTTCCTCATCGGTTGGGCGCGACCCGTTCCGGTAAATCCCAACAACCTGCGCAATCCGCGGGTGGACGACATTCTCGTGACGCTCGCCGGGCCGTGGATGAACGTGCTGCTGGCGGTCGTCCTGATTGGCTTGGCGCGCATCGGCCAGGTGGCAAACGTATCCAGTCTGGTCGAGGTCTGCGGGCAGTGGGCGTTTATCAGCCTGCTGTTATGCTTTTTCAACCTGCTGCCGATTCCGCCCCTGGACGGATCACAGGTGGCGCGCAGTCTTCTGAATATCAGCCACGAAGCCTATTACAGGTTTGCCCGCTACGGGTTTTTGATCCTGATCCTTGTGCTCCAGATTCCGTTGGTTCAGATGGTGATTGGCTCAGTGACGCACAAATCGTGGCTGACAATCGCCGGCTGGTTTGGTGTCGTTTGACCAGACTTGCGGTTGCCCGTTCCAAATCAACTGCCAGTTCAGGCCACGGCCGCTCGCCGATGCGTTTGTAATTGCGCAAATCGCCCCCGCGCCGCTTGCCAGGCGGGCGTCTGAGCCGGCTTGAGTTCGTTAACTTCACTCGAAACACAAACCACCGCGCGAATGTCACTCAACGAGCGAATTTCCCCATGCGAACGGGCCTGCACGAGCAGATTGCCGAGAACCGTCGCCTCCACCGGCCCCGCGATGACCATGCGATTGGCGGCATCGGCGGTGAACTGATTCAGCAACTGGTTGCGCGCGCCGCCGCCGACAATGTGCAGCACTTCAATTTTGTTCCCGGTTAATTGCTCCAAGCCGTCCAAGACAGAGGCGTAGGTGAGCGCCAGGCTTTCAAAAATGCAACGGGCAAACTGCCCTTCAGTTTCGGGAACCGGTTGGCCGGTTTCACGGCAGAACTCCTGAATCGCTGCCGGCATATCGGGTGGATTGAGAAAGCGACTGTCGTCTGGGTTTACCAGAGATCGAAATGCGGGCGCCTGTCCAGCCAGGGCCGCGAGTTGTTCGTAGGTGTGATTGCTGCCCTTTTCGGCGAAGGAGCGGCGGCATTGCTGGAGCAGCCACAGGCCCATGATGTTTTTCAACAGCCGATAGGTGCCGTCCACGCCGCCTTCGTTGGTGAAATTCAGTTCGAGCACGCGCGGCGACAGCAGCGCATCTCTGACTTCCACACCCAACAAGGACCACGTGCCGGAGCTGAGGTAGGCCCAGTTGCTTTTGCCGGTGAATTGCGACGGCACGCCGGCTACGGCCGAGCCGGTATCGTGGGCGGCCGGCGTCACCACCTTGATCGCGCCAAGCCCAGTGCGATTGGCCAGTGCCGGGCGGAGCGTTCCAATGGGTGAACCCGGCGGAACAATTTCCGGGAAGATTTTCGATGGAAGCCCGAGCTTCTGAATCAGGTCGGTGTCCCAGGCGCGTTTGCTCGGGCTGACGCATTGGCTGGTGGTGGCGATGGTGAACTCGGAAGCGCGCGTTCCGGATAAGCAGAAATGCAGGTAATCCGGAATCATCAGAAGCGTCTCGGCAAACCCCAGCAGCTCGGGGCTGTTTTTTTGCAGCGCCAGCAATTGATAGAGCGTGTTGATCTCCATGAACTGCAAACCGGTGGCGGCAAAAATCTCCTCGCGCGGAACGCGGCTGAAAGCGCGTTGAAACATGCCGCGGGTCCGGGCGTCGCGATAGTGAAACGGCAGGCCAAGCAATTCACCGCTCTTGGAAAGCAGCACGAAATCGACGCCCCAGGTATCCACGCCGACGGAGACGATGGATTTCCCAAAGCGACTGGCGGCGAGCGCGAGGCCTTTTTGAATTTCGCCCCAGAGGCCGAGAATATTCCAGCGCAGGCCGCCATTCATGACCACACCGCCGTTTGGGAAACGGTGCAGTTCTTCCAACTGCATCCGTTGGCCGTCCCATAAACCGGCCATGACGCGACCGCTTTCGGCCCCGATATCCACCCCGAGATAAACCTGCTGACTCATACCAGAGTTTAGAACCACTTCGCCCATTGTGCCACTGCCTCAGAGCGCCCGCGATGGCTTACACAACGATTTTCTTAAACTTCGGCACGAGCAGATGCATCAGCACCCACGCCGTGATGTAAGCGGAACCACAGACGATAAACAGGATGGCAAAGCCGACTTCGCGTTTGCCCAGATCTTGGTAGTGCTGGAGCAGCAAGCCCGCAGCATAGGCAATGAGCATGCCGCCGACCGCACCAGCCATGCCGCCAATGCCGGTGACCGAGGCGACCACTTTTTTCGGGAACATATCGGAAACGGTCGTGAAAATATTGGCCGACCAAGCCGCGTGGGCCGAGCAGGCGATGGCAATCGTGGCCACGGCCAGCCAGGTGTTGATCGTTCCCAGCTTGGAGGCGAAGAGCACCGTCAGCGGGAACAGCGCGTAAATGAACATGGACAGCTTGCGGGCTTTGTTCGCGTCCATGCCGCCATTGATGAATCGCTTCGGCAACCAACCGCCCAGAATCGAACCAAAACCGGAGATGGTGTAGATGAGCGCGACTGCGAGGGGCCAACTGATAACGCCGGGAAAAACAACGCCCGGAATATCGGCCAGCTTGCCGGCGTAACCGGGGTGGCTCGCCAGGAATTCGTTCACTTTCAGAGTGTTCAGGTCGGCCGGATAACTGGCCATGAACTCTTTGATCTTGCGGGCGTTTTCCCCATTGAGAAAGGTCGGCAGCCAGAACAGAAAAAACCACCAGATGGGATCGGTCAGGAACTTACCCACGACGAATGCCCACGTCTGCCGAAAGGTCAGGAGTTTGAGCCAGGGCACTTTGACTTTCGACACATCGGCTTTTTCAGCTTCCTGCTCGTCCACGTCACTGTGGATGAAATTATATTCCGCCTGCGACAGCTTTCCGCGCTGAAGCTTTGCGGCGGGCGAGGCGAACAGTTTGTACCAGAAAAACAGCCAGATCAGACCCACGGCGCCGGTGAGGATGAACGCCCATTCCCAGCCCCAGGCTTTGGCGATGTAAGGCACAGTGAGTGGAGCCACGATGGAGCCGATGTTGGCGCCGGAATTATAAAGACCGGTGGCAAAGGCGCGTTCTTTTTTCGGAAACCACTCGGCAACGGCCTTGTTGGCGGCCGGGAAATTGCCCGCTTCCGAAAGTCCCAGGGCAGCCCGCCAGAATCCGAAACTCCAGGTGTGATGCCCAAAGGCATGGCCGATCGCCGCAAAACTCCAGCCCAGCAGCGCGTAGGCGTAGCCGGATTTCGTGCCGACTTTGTCAATGATCTTGCCGGCTAAAATCAAACCGGCCGCATACGCGAACTGAAAACAGATCACCACGTTCGCGTAGTTGATTTCCTGGTGCCCAGCGCCGCCAAACACGCCAGCCGCCGAGAGCGTGTCCTTGAGCAAGCCCAGCACATTACGGTCGAGATAGTTGATGGTCGTCGCGGCGAAAATCAGGGCGCAGATGGTCCAGCGATGCCGTCCGATTTTTTCGTTCACCGCCGCGAAGCTCGTAGTTTTGGGTGCCTCGGCTTGCAACGGTCCTCCTGTTTTGGGCGTGATAGGTTCAGTAGGCATAAGGAAGTATTAAGTGATTGCCGTCTGCGCGCACAAGCACATTGGTTTGCAAAAAACAGTGATATTTGAGCCCCGCCATTTCAGCGCGAGAGCCAACCGCCGTCCACCGCGACGGTGTAACCCTGCATGTAGTCAGACGCCGCGGAGGCCAGAAAGACAACCGCGCCCTGCATGTCCTCGGGCGAACCCCAGCGACCCGCCGGAATGCGCGCCAGAATTTCCGCGTTGCGCTTCTCATCCGCGCGGAGCGCCGCGGTGTTGTCGGTTTCCATGTAGCCCGGCGCGATTGCGTTCACATTGATTCCATGCGCCGCGAGTTCATTGGCCAGAATGCGGGTCAAACCCATGACCGCGCTTTTGCTCGCGGTATATGATGGAACGCGAATGCCGCCCTGATACGACAGCATGGAAGCGATATTGATGATCTTGCCGCCGTGACCCTGCTTCACCATCTGCTTCGCGACGGCCTGGCTCAGGAAAAACAAACTCTTCTGGTTGATCTGAATGACGTCGTCCCAGTCCTTTTCGGTGAATTCCAGCAACGGCGCGCGTCGAATCGTTCCGGCGTTGTTGACCAGAATATCGATGCGACCCAACTCGTTGACGGTTGCCTCCACGATGCGGGAAACCGATTCCGATTCCAGCAGGTTGGCTTGAATCTGGCAGGCGCGCCGGCCCAACGCTCGAATCCGCGCGGCGGTTTCATCGGTGGAAGTTGACGCAACCAAAGCGACATCAGCGCCAGCTTCCGCCAGACCGATGGCCATGCTTTGACCAAGACCGCGGCTGGCGCCGGTGACGAGAGCCACCTTTCCGTTCAGTTTGAATTTATCGAGGATCATACAATTGGAGACATCGGAGACTGAACACGGAACATTCAAGGTTTAACTCCGGGCCGCCGTTCGACGTTCGGAGTTGAAGTCCGTTGTTGAATGCTTGTTTACCGCAATGTTTCCACCGGCGCGGGATCCATGTCATCAAATGCCTGGTTTTCGCCGCCCATGCCCCAGCAGAACGTGTAAGCGCCCGTGCCGCAGCCGGAGTGAATGCTCCAACTGGGAGAAATCACCGCCTGCTTTTCTCCGACGATCAGATGCCGCGTTTCCTGCGGCTTGCCCATGAAATGCATCACGCGCCGTTTGCCGAGATCGAAATAGATGTAAATCTCCGAGCGCCGCGTGTGCGTGTGCGCCGGCATGGTATTCCAGACCGAGCCTTCCTGCAGCTTGGTGAAACCCATGACCAACTGGCAGCTCTTGATTCCGCCGGTGTGAATGTATTTGAAAATCGTGCGGCGATTCGCGTCGGCGGCGGTGCCCAATTCCACTGGCGTGGCCTCTTTCGTGGTCGCCAAAGTCGTCGGATAACTCGTGTGCGCCGGATAGCTCAACAGGAAAAACGCCGCCGGACTCGCCGCATTTTTGCTGGTGAACGCAACACTCTGGCTGCCGCGCCCAACGTAAAGGCAATCGAGTTTGCCGAGTTCATAACGTTTGCCATCCACTTCCACCGCGCCTTCGCCGCCGATGTTCAAAACGCCCACTTCGCGACGTTCACAGAAAAATGCGGCGCGCAATTCACTGTCGGCGCTGAGCTTGATGGCGGAATCGATCGGCACGGCAGAACCGACAATCGCCCGGTCGGCATCGGTGTAAACGAGTTCCAGCTTGCCCGGCGCAAACAGCGTCTCGATCAGAAACGCCGAGCGCAGTTCATCAGTGTTAAACTTTGGATAAGCGGTCGGATGCGGTGAATAACGAATTTCCATGGTGTTGAAACGTGCTTTAGGTCAGATACAAAAGATCGTGAGCTTCTTGGGCCCGTGCGCGCCCAGAACCAGAATGCGCTCGATGTCACCCGTCCGGCTCGGGCCGGTGATGAACGAAATCATCGTGGGATAATTGTCCGCGTATTTTCGCTTCACCAACTCGAACGCGGCCGGCAAATCGCGCAGCAACTGTTCACGTCTTGCCAGCACGACATGATGCGGCGGCAACACGGATAAAGCGCGACCACCGGCGCTGCGATTGGTCACCAGCACGCTTCCGGTCTGCGCAACGAGTGCGTCGCACTCGGAAATTCCGACATCGCAACTCTCGAGTTCAGTGACGTTGTAAGCCTGATCCGTTTTGCAGATCGGAAGCGCCAGCGCCTGAGCGGCCGCGTTGGTTAAATTACCCGAGTGCGTCGCAATCTTCTTCCAGCCTTCGGCATCGCGCAGTTTCACGAGAGCCGCCGGGAGTTCTTCACAGCCGTTGAGCAGATGAAAATCCGCTTTGAGATCGGTTGCGTTCGTCCGGAATCGGGCCAGTTGATCGTCAAAGGATTCACCAACGTTGGGCAGCCATTCCCCTGCGCGGCTTGAAGAGACAACTTTCGCCGGGTGGGAACCGTGGCCGTGGTGATGGCCCGGCTTCGGCGCTTCGACGGTCAACGCCTCTCGGATGCGACCCAGTATTTTTTCGCGTTCAGTCATGCGGATGGAACAGAAGAAAACCGAGGAAACGAAGATGAACAAAGCATCTTGCTTCCGTCTCTTCCTTTCGTTCGGTTACATTTCATTTTTTTTCTGACGCCAATATTCTTTGAATGTTTGCGGCGCGATCTTCGGTGTCTCGCGCGTCTTGGTCCAGGCGTATGCAGGATCGAGCCGCGTGCCTTTGATCAGCGGATGGAATGCCTGACCGATTCTGCCAAACTTCGGCACGAGGGAATAAAGCAATGGCCGATTGAAAATGAAATTCATCACTTGGAAGCCGAGTTTCCAAGGCAGCGAAGCTTTCTGTTTTGAAGCGTTCCGCCGGTTTTGCAGCAGATGATGCGCAAGATCGATTTTGACGGGGCACGTCTCGGTGCAAGCGCCACACAGTGAACTGGAATACGACAGATGTTTCCAGCTCTGCAGGCCGCGCAGATGCGGCGTGATCACCGAGCCCACCGGGCCCGAGTAAGTGGTGCCGTAAGTGTGACCGCCCACATTCCGGAAAATCGGGCAGACGTTCAGGCACGCGCCGCAACGAATGCAGTGCAGGGAATCGCGCTGTTCCGGATCGGCCAGCAGTTCCGTGCGCCGATTGTCGAGCAGCACAACGTGATATTCTTCCGGCCCATCCGATTCGCCCGGTTGACGCGGGCCGCCATACATCGTGTTGTAACCGGTCAACGCCTGGCCCGTGCCGGACGTGGCGAGCATCGGCAGGAAAAGCGCTAGATCTTCCAGCTTCGGCAGGATTTTCTCAATGCCCAGCAGTGTGATCATCGTCTTGGGCAGTGCGGCCGTGAGGCGCGCGTTGCCTTCGTTTTCCGTGATCGAAATCATGCTGGTCTCGGCAATCGCAAAATTGGCGCCCGTGAATCCAATGTCGGCCGTGATGTATTTCTGCCGCATCACCCGCCGCGCGACCATCGTTAGATCTTCGGGATTGTCCGAAGGCGCGTCGTTGAGTTCGCGTTGAAACAATTCCTTGATCTCGCCGCGCGTCAGGTGCATCGACGGAAACACGATGTGATACGGCGGTTCATGCAACAGTTGCATGATGAATTCGCCGAGATCGGATTCCACCACGGTCAGCCCTTCCTTTTCCAACGCGTCGTTGAGGTGGATTTCCTCCGACGTCATTGCCTTGGATTTGATGATCGAGCGCGCTTTTTTCTCGCGGACAATGTTCGTGATGATGTCTAGAGCCTGTTCGCCGGTGCTGGCCCAGTGGATTTTCGTGCCGCGGGCTTCCAGCTTGGAAACGAGTTCCTGAAGGTATTTGTCGAGGTGATTGAGCGCTTCCCACTTGGTCTCGGCTGCCGCCTGGCGCGCGGCCTGGTAATCCTGAAACGCCCCGCGGCTCTTGTCGCGAACGATGGCGTATTTGCCGAGCGCGGTCTGGATGATCGAGCGATGGCGCAGATCGCTCGTGAGCACTTTGGCTCGTTCGTTGAATTGTTGGACGGGACTGCTCATCAGGCGAATAATTTCAACATCACCGGCTCGTCAGCACCTCAGCCAGATGAATGGTCTTGAGCTTTTTACCCTGCTTATCGAGCAGGCCCTGGATGTGCATCAGGCAACTGGAATCGTTGGAGATGAGGTAATCGGCGCCGGTTTCGGCGGCGTGAGAGCATTTCACTTCACCCATCGCGGTGGAAATCATCGGAAATTTGGCGGCGAACGTTCCACCGAATCCACAACAGACTTCCTCCTTCATTTCGACCAGTTCAAGGTCGCGGACTTTTTCCAGCAACGCGCGCGGCGATTTCCGAATGCCCAACTCGCGCAAGCCGTGGCAGCCGTCGTGAAAGGTGACCTGGCCCGGGACACGCGCGCCGAGATCAGTGACGCCCAGTTTGGTGACGAGGAAGTCAGAAAATTCGTAGCACTTGGCGGAAAGTGTTTTGGCGGCCGTTTCGTGTTCGGTGCCCGCGAAGAGCTGTGGATAAAACACTTTCATCATCGCGCCGCAAGAACCCGAGGCGATGACCACCGCTTCGGCGTTTTTCAATCGCTCCAGCGCCGGACGGGCGGCAGCGCGGGCCTCGTCCCAGTAACCGGAGTTAAAGGCGGGCTGGCCGCAGCAGTTGAGTTCCTCGGCAAAATCCACTTTGTGTCCGAGTTTCTCGAAAATTTCCACGATGCTGATGCCGACGCGCGGATACAGCAGATCCACAAAGCATGGAATAAATAGCGTGATCGTCATTGTCTGTAATTCGCGTTCGCTCAAAGAAGCCGGCGAAATCTCTTAATGCGCTGAGACCGGCTTGGCGCCTGCCTGAACGCGTTTGAATAATAGAATCAGCGGAAGGCAAACCAAGCATAAAACACCGAAGAACCGGAAGTCCTCGACAAATGACCAGAGATTCGCCTGCTGTAATAGCTTGTTGTAGAGGATCTGCTGCGCTTGCAGATGAGCAGTGACGGCATCGGCATGCACGCGCAAACCGGCTTCGATCGTGGCGAGTTGCTGGACATACGCGGAATCATACGGCGTCATGTGGGCCACCATCGACGCCTGATGAATCTGCGCGCGGCGATCGAGAAATGTGCCGACCAGCGCGATGCCGAAGCTGCCGCCAAGGTTGCGCATGAGATTGTAAATGCCCGTTGCATTTCCCATTTGCTCCTGTTGCAAATGACCCATGGTGGACGTCGTCAACGGAACGAAAATGAAACTGATCGCGACGCCGTTGAGCACGCTCGGCCAGATGACATTCGACATGGAAATCTGGAGGTTGATGTTGCCGAGCCAGAACGAGGAAACCGTCAGCAACGAAAAGCCGATGAACATCAAAACCCGGTTC
>JBQCEJ010000304.1:0-3163 GCA_051960355.1 Verrucomicrobiota bacterium
CCGGCGCAGTGATGCAGACGAACGTTTCGTCATTCGGGTGGGGACGAATTTGGGATTGCCGGTGGTCACAAGCCAGGCTGATGTAAAACAACTGGCGCGCGCCGAAAAACTGTCGATTGAGATGGCGGCGCGCAAGGCTCGTCACGACTTCCTGGCTCAAACTGCGAAGCGCTTGAAGATTTCCACCATTGCTCTCGCGCATCATGCTGACGACCAGGTGGAACTTTTCTTTTTGCGACTACTGCGCGGCAGTGGGTCGGATGGATTGTCTGGAATGAAATGGCGAAGCCGGTCGCCCAGCGATCCTAGAATCACAATCATTCGGCCTCTACTGGACCAGCCAAAAGCAGTGGCGTTGCAATGCCTGGCTGAGAGCCGAATTCGCTTCCGGGAAGACGCCAGCAATCGCTCGCCTGACTTTCAGCGTAATCGCATTCGTCATGAGTTGCTGCCTTTGCTACGTCAGAACTTCCAACCCGCGCTGGAACGGGTGGTGGCCCGCTCGATCGAAATTATTGGAGCTGAAGGCGATTTTGTCCTTCAGACCGCAAGGGATTGGCTGGTGGGAAAAGTGCCGTTGCCGTTTGAAAAATTGCATATGGCCGTCCAACGGCGCGTTCTGCAGGTTCAACTGTTTCAATCGGGCGTTCCTGCCGAATTCGGCTGGATGGAAACGTTGCGGATCAAGCCGGATTGTCTGATCGAGGTCCGGCCCGGCGTTTGTATGAAGCGCAATCATGAGGGGCAAGTGCGATTGCATCAACCGATGCCGCCGAGTGTGAAATCCGGTGCGCGATTGGAGGTTTTTCTCACTGGCCTTTCCGGACGGGTGTTGTTCAATAAAATTAAAATCGAATGGCGAATTTCCGAAACGAAGCGCGCGACAAAGCCTGGACCGGGCGCAGGCCGGGAAATTTTTGACGCCGACAAAGTTGGCGCGTCGATTGTGCTGCGGCATTGGGTGCCGGGAGATCGCTTTCAGCCGATCGGGATGCCTGCATCCGTGAAACTGCAGGATCTGTTCACGAATCAGAAGATACGTCGCGAACAACGATGCAAACTGGTCGTCGCAACCACGCAAGCCGGGGAACTGTTTTGGGTTGAAAAGCTGCGTATTTCCGAACGATTCAAAGTCTCGGACCAGACCATTCGCCGCTTGCATTGGCATTGGAAGCCAATTTAAATCCTCACGTTGCGGGTTACACCCCATCGTGCTACGTTGGCGAAACTCATTTTACCATGGCAGACGAAAATAAACTAAACGACGACGACAAGAACCCCAAAAAAGGCGGTGAATTTCGCGTCCCGCCCCGGACTTGGATCGTTTGGATCGCCATCATTGGCAGTATCATGATGCTGGTCTTGTTTCGCAACAAGATGGATGCGCCCGGCAAGATTTTGACACAGCATGAATTCATGGCGAAGGTGGACGCCAACCTCATCGTTCCTCCGGCGCAGGTTAATTACAATCCGCAGTCTCCGTTACAGGAGATCGTTGGTGCGTATTACAAGGCGGACGCCACGGGGAATGCTTTGACCAACGCGCCCGCGGTTCCGTTTCGCGCGAAGGTGCGTCTCACCGATGAAATGGAAAACAAGCTGTATGCGACCGGCAAAGTGGAGGCGCGCGAAGCCAATCCCATTCTGCTGAATCTAATCTGGAGCGTGTTGCCCATTCTGGCCATTGCGGCGTTCATCTGGTTCTTCTTCATCCGTCAGATCAAGATGGCTGGAAAAGGAGCGCTCAGCTTCGGCAAAAGCAAAGCGCGCCTGCTCGCCAAAGAGCGGAATAAGACGACGTTCAAAGACGTCGCTGGCGTCGAAGAAGCCATTGATGAAGTTTCGGAACTGGTCGAGTTCCTCAAAGATCCCAAAAAGTTTCAACGTTTGGGCGGTCGCATTCCCAAAGGCGTTTTGATGGTCGGACCTCCCGGAACCGGCAAGACGCTGCTGGCCAAAGCAATCGCCGGTGAAGCTGACGCGGCCTTCTTCAGCATCAGCGGTTCGGATTTCGTGGAAATGTTCGTCGGCGTGGGCGCAAGCCGCGTTCGCGACATGTTCGAGCAGGCGCGCAAAGCCACGCCGTGTCTGATTTTCATCGACGAAATTGATGCCGTGGGCCGGAGCCGTGGGCACGGTCTTGGCGGCGGAAATGATGAACGCGAACAGACGCTGAATGCGTTGCTCGTGGAGATGGACGGCTTTGATACTCAAGAAGGCATCATCATCATTGCGGCGACTAATCGACCAGATGTTCTTGATCCCGCATTGTTGCGTCCCGGCCGTTTTGATAGACAGATCACGGTTAATATGCCGGATGTGAGCGGTCGCGAATGCATTTTGAAAGTGCACGCGAAAAACGTGAAGCTTCTTCCTGGAGTTGACTTGTCGATCATTGCTCGCGGAACTCCGGGCTTTTCCGGTGCCGAACTGGCCAACCTCCTGAACGAAGCGGCGTTGCTTGCGGCTCGGACGAATAAAAAGGGCGTCGGGATGGCGGAGCTTGAAGAAGCGCGCGACAAGGTTCGCTGGGGTCGCGAACGTCGCAGCCTCGCCATGACAGATGAGGAAAAGAAGTTTACTGCCTGGCACGAAGCCGGCCACGCGCTCGTCAATGTGATGCTCAAGCACACGCATCCGTTGCATAAAGTCACGATTATCCCACGCGGCCAATCTCTGGGCGCCACGATGTATCTACCCAAGCAGGACATCCACAGCCGCAAACGCAAAGAAATGCTCGACATGATCGCAGTCATGACCGGCGGACGCATCGCTGAGGAGATCGTTGCGGAAGACATTTCGACCGGTGCGGCCATGGACATCCAGCAGGCAACTCAGCTTGCTCGGGCCATGGTCTGTCAGTACGGCATGAGTGATAAAATCGGCATGGTCCAGTACGGGGAGGATGACGAATACGTTTTCCTCGGTCGCGAAATGGCTCGCGCGAAAGTGTACAGCGAGCATACGGCTCAGGAGATCGATGGCGAAATCAAGCGCATCATTGATGAGGCGTTCCAAGTCGCGAAAGACATCATCTCTACCCATCGTGACAAGCTGGAACTAATCGCCAGTTCGCTTTTGGAGTTCGAGACATTGGAAGCGGCCCAAGTCGCTGAAATCATTCAAACGGGCAAGCTCACGCCGCCTCCGCCTCCGGCTTCCG
>JBQCEJ010000305.1:0-7912 GCA_051960355.1 Verrucomicrobiota bacterium
CCTTTCTGGCTGAACACACGCCGCGCAACTGAATTTTTATCTGCGCTTTTTGATTTACGATTTGCCCGAAATGTCGGCGTGGCGCAGTGAGTTACTTCAATCATCAATCATCAATCGTAAATTTCCAATGCGATGAAATTCCTTTTTTCCCGAACCACGAAGGCAGTGCCACTGCTCCTTTGCGTTCTCTGCCTGACAGGAAATCTTTCCCGTGGCCAGAGCGACTTCTCCAGGCAAACCGCCCAATCGGGTCCAGCCTGGTTGCGCGACGGCATCGTTTACGAAATTTTTCCCCGGGACTTCTCCTCCGCAGGCAATCTAAACGGAGTGACGGCACGGTTGGATGAGTTGAAGAACCTGGGCGTCAACATTCTTTGGCTCATGCCTATTCATCCCATTGGCGCCAAAGCCCGCAAAGGCGATTTTGGCAGCCCGTATTCAATCAGCGATTATTACGCGATCAACCCGGATTACGGGACGCTGGACGACTTTAAAAAGCTGGTCAGCGAAGCGCATAAACGGGATTTGAAGGTCATCATGGATGTCGTCGCCAACCACACGGCCTGGGACAGCGTGATGATGAAGCACCCGGAGTTTTACAAACAAGACAACCACGGCAAAGTGATTCCTCCGGTTCCCGAGTGGACCGACGTGGCCGGCCTGAATTACGCCAGCCCGAAACTGCGCCAATACATGCTGGACATGCTGAGTTACTGGATTCGGGACTGTGATGTGGATGGGTTCCGTTGCGACGTGGCCTACATGGTGCCGACGGATTTTTGGGTGCAAGCCCGCGCGGAGTTGAAGAAAATCAAGCCGGACATCATGCTCCTGGCCGAGGCGAGCAAACCCGAGCTCCTCACCCAAGCCTTTGATGCTGATTATTCCTGGCCGATGCTGGCGACTTTAAACAATGTGTTGCTGCGCGGCGCGCCCGCGACCGATCTCCGATGCACGTGGGAAGAAGATCGCCGGCAATTTCCCCAAGGTTCGCTGCACTTGCGCATCTCCGACAACCATGATGAAGCCCGCGCCGTGGCGCGTTATGGCATTCGCGGTGCGCTGGCCGCTTCCGCGCTGATGTACACGCTGGATGGCGTGCCCCTGCTCTACAACGGCATGGAAGTGGGCGACGCGACCGAATCCGGCGACCCCGCCTTGTTCGACAAACTTCCCATCTACTGGCAACCGAAGGAGCGTCCGCCCTTGCGCAACATCTACCACGAACTAATCAAACTGCGGAAACACTCGCCGGCCTTCCGCAGCACTGAGGTGACCTGGTTGAACAATGCGGAGGAAAAGAACGTCGTCACGTTTCTTCGTGAGGATGAGACCGAACAGTTCCTCATTGCGATCAATCTCTCGAACCGTCCCGCCGGTGCCGCCGTCGAGGTTGCAAATGCCGCCGAGTTTTCGGCTTTGAGAATCGCCGGTTTTTCCGAACCGCCAGCATCCGACTTTCCCGCTCTGCACCTCGGCGGTTTCGAGTGTCGCATTTATCATCGTAAGCGATAGTTGAACCGTCATCCGGCGCAATCTCGTCATGAGGGAATCATCCATCACCAACCCCGGCGCAACGCAGGCAATTGCGAGTCCCAAACCGCAGCTCAGCTTCTGGCAGATCTGGAACATGAGCTTTGGCTTCCTCGGCATCCAGTTTGGCTGGGGTTTGCAGATGGCGAACATGAGCCCGATCTACAAATACCTCGGCGCCTCGGACTCACAAATCCCGCTGCTCTGGCTGGCCGCGCCGCTGACCGGTTTCCTCGTGCAACCCATCATTGGCGCCATGAGCGACCGCACGTGGGGACCGCTCGGACGTCGGCGCCCTTATTTTCTGGTCGGCGCCATCCTCAGTTCACTGGCCCTGATCGCCATGCCGAATTGCAGCTCGCTCTGGATGGCGGCGGGTCTGCTGTGGATTCTGGATGCATCCATCAACGTCTCAATGGAACCGTTCCGGGCGTATGTCGCGGACAAACTTCCGGAACACCAGCGCGGCGCCGGGTTCGCCATGCAAAGTTTTTTCATCGGCGTCGGAGCGGTGATCGCCGGGATGTTGCCCTGGATTTTGAAAAACTGGTTCCACCTCAGTAGTGACACGAGCAGCGCCAGCGCCATTCCGCTCAATGTGAGAATTGCATTTTATGCTGGGGCCGCCGCTTTTCTGGGCGCGGTGCTCTGGACCGTATGCACCTCCAATGAATATCCGCCCGAAGACCTGGAAGCCTTTCGCCGCAAGAAAAGCGAGCGCAGCGGGTTTGCCTATTTGCTGGCCGAGATTCCCGACGCCTTGCGGCAAATGCCCGCCACAATGAAGCGTCTGGCACTCGTGCAGTTCTTTACCTGGCTCGGACTGTTCTGCATGTGGCTGCATTTTTCCAACGCTGTGCCGGTCGTGTTCGGCACGAGCGACCAGAATTCGCCGCTCTTCAAGTCCGGCGCGGAATGGGCCGGCGTCTGCTACGCCGTCAAGGACGCGGTCACGTTCGTAGCGGCGTTTGGTCTAATGGCCGCCTCACGCAAAATCGCACGGCGGCATCTCCACAGTATTTGCCTGACACTTGGGGCGATAGGTTTGTTGAGTGTTGGCCTGATTCATGGCGAGGAGCAAAAGCTCTGGCTGCTGCTGGCGTTGGCACTGGGCGGCATCGCCTGGGCTTCGATTCTGTCCATGCCGTACGCCATTCTCGCCGGTGCTTTGCCCGCTGAACGCATGGGCGTTTACATGGGCATTTTCAATTTCTTTATCGTGCTGCCGGAGATTCTCGCGGCCTTGACCTTCGGCCCGCTCGTAAAAAACTTGCTCGGCGGCAACCTTGTCTATGCGGTGATGGCCGGCGGCGTTTTCATGCTGATCGCGGCGGCGCTTACGCAATGGGTCGATGAAAAGGGCGAACCACCACAGTGTGGAAAGTCCCGTGAACCCAAAGACAGGAATGTCTGCGCTACGCCCGGCTAAGACCACATCTGCCGGTCCAACGAACGGAATTGGATGGCTTCCGAGACGTGCTCGCCGGTGATCTTTTCCAAGCTGGCCAGATCGGCGATGGTTCGGGCGACTTTCAGGATGCGATCGTAGGCGCGCGCGCTGAGATTCAGATCGGTCATCGCGAACTTCAACAGTTCCTTGGTGGATTCCTCGATCTCGCAGAATTCCTTCAGCTCGCGCGTGCCCATGCGGGCGTTGCAGGTGATCTTGGGCTTCGTTTTAAAACGTTCCTGCTGACGCTGGCGCGCGGCCATGACTCGCGTCCGAATCTGCGCCGAGCTTTCACCGGTTTCTTCACCGGCAATCTCCCGGAACTTCACCTGCGGCACTTCGATGTGCAGATCGATTCGGTCGAGCAACGGGCCGGAAATGCGCCCCAGATAATTCTGAATCTCGCGCGGCGAGGATTTGCTTTCGTGCGGCATCTTACCGTCGGGAGTGGGATTCATCGCCGCAATCAGCATGAACTGCGAGGGAAAGGTCATGGTGCCGGCGGCGCGCGAAATCGTGACGCGGCCTTCCTCCAAGGGCTGGCGCATGGTTTCCAGAACGCTGCGTTTGAACTCCGGCAATTCGTCCAGAAACAGAACGCCGTGATGCGCCAATGAGATTTCACCCGGCGTGGGATTGATGTTTCCGCCCAGCAATCCCGCATCGGAAGCGGTGTGATGCGGCGCGCGGAAAGGTCGTTCGGTGACGAGCGCCTGACCGGGTTTCAGCAGGCCGACGATGCTGTGAATCTTGGTGGTCTCCAGGGCTTCGTTCAAGGTGAGCGGCGGCAGAATGGTCGCGAGCCGCTTGGCCAGCATCGATTTGCCGGTGCCGGGCGGCCCGATCAAAACGCAATTGTGTCCGCCAGCGGCCGCGATTTCCAAGGCGCGTTTGACGTTCTCCTGGCCTTTAACCTCGGCGAAATCCATTTCGTCGTCGTGGTTTTGTTCGAAGAGTTTGGTCAGATCGACGCGCGCCGGGTTGATCTTGATTTCGCCTTCGAGAAAACTGACCGCCTCGCGCAGGTTCTGGATTGGAATCACCTGCAAACCGGCGACCACCGCGGCTTCGGCGGCGTTTTCAGCCGGGACAAGCACGCCGACTTTGCCTTCGTCGCGCGCGCGAATGGCAATCGGCAAAACGCCTTTGCAAGGCCGCACCGCACCGGTCAGAGCGAGTTCGCCGACGATGATAAAGTTATCGAGTTGATCGGTCTCGAGCTGTTCGCTGGCGGCGAGCATGCCGATCGCAATGGGCAGATCGAAACTCGGACCTTCCTTCTTCACGTCGGCGGGCGCGAGATTGATCGTGGTGCGGCCCATGGGAATTTAAACCCGGAATTGGAGAGCGCGGTGGTGACGCGATCCTTGGATTCCTTGACGGCGGTGTCCGGCAACCCGACCACGACGATCAGCGTATCACCCCAGCCAGCGTTGACCTCCACTTCAACTGGGTAAGCCTCGATTCCATTTACCGCAGCGGAACAAACCCTTGATAACATGCGCAGAAGTTAGGAGGAACCCGGCCTGAACCGCAATCCACTTTTCGCCTCTGACCGGGGATGAGACAGCATTCGTGACGCCGAAAAGTGCGTTGAGATTTCGCGCGGCCGCCTGTTCAAACCGCTGCCGGCGCGCCCCATTCAGTGATGATGCCGGAACAGACGTTTACGATTCTGGAACAGATACCAGACGATCAGCACGTTGATCGCGAGGATGATGCAAACGGTCCAGGTAAACCCATGCAACAATTCGAAAACCTCGATCGGCACGAAGAACGCCGATTCGCCGATCGCCAGCCATCCGGCCCAGGGCACGCGAAACGTCAGGCCCACGCCTTCGATCAGTGAAAATAAGCTGTAGAGCACCGTCCCGCGCGCCAGCCAAACCATTCGGGCCGGCGTCAGATCGCCAATTCTCTCGGCCACGTCAGAAAAGAATTTCTTTTCCGGATCGAGATGAAAGAACTCCAGCACCCGGCGAAATTCCTCGGGCAGGTTGCGGTCGGAAAGACTGTAAACGCCCAAACCGAGCAACAGCAACAGCAGTCCTTTGAGGAGCTTGATCCCGATAATCAGGTAAAGCGTCGGCGCGCGTTTCTTGACGAAGGGAGCGGAGGCCTCGACTCGGGCAACTTCTGATGGCGCGGGCGATTTCATGCCGCCGGTGGGTTCGCCGTGGACGTGCCCTGCAAATCCACAGGGCGGTTCCGAGACGCTTCCACCTTCACGTAATGCAGGACGACCGGCGCTAGGATCATTCCGGGAACGCCCATCAGCTTTTCGCCGATGACAATGCCGATCAGCGTCAGCCACATTGGATTTTTGATGCGGTGGCCGATGATCTTGCTGTTCAGGAAATATTCGAGCTTGTGAATGACGATCAAGAATATCAGGGAGAACAAGGCCATCCGCGGCGAGATGGTAAACCCGACGGCGACAATCAGCGTGTTGCTCAGGATGTTTCCGACGATGGGCAGCAACCCGCAGAGGAAGGTCAGGCCGATGATCACGAGCGAGTACGGGAATCCGTTCCAGATCAGGAATACCGCCGTAAGCAAGGTGTTCACCGCCGAGATCACGATTTGCGCGCTGATCACTCGGGCGAAGCTCATGAAGAACGTTTCAAATCGCAGGACCAGTTCGCGCACGACGACGGCGTAAAGGCTGTCGCGCGAGGAGTGCGGATCTTCGTCGGTGCCCCAGCGGGCGTTGAGGAACAGACTCAAAGCGACCACCAGTCCGATGATCAGCAGAACCAATTGGAACATGGCCGTGCGCGCGTAACGTCCGACATTGGCAAATTGATCCTGCACTTCCTGAAGCGCGAGACTCTTCAGGCTGGCGTAATCCGTGAACGGCAGTTCCACATTGCTGCGCTCGGCGTATTCCACGATTTTTGGAATCGTCACTTCCGCGATTTTGGGCAGCGTGACATAAGCCTGGCGAGTGAAGTAAAACATGCCGTAACCCACGGCCATGACGCCGAGCAGGTAAAGCACAACGCCGAGCGTTTTGCTGCGTCCGAAGCTCAATTGCTGCAAGGCGAAGTAGCCAAACACCGCCGTGAGCACCAGCGTGCCAAGGTGAAACCAGCCGATCAGAACCAGCAGCGCCAACATGATCCCGTAGGAAATGCGCGCCGGTTTGTTCATTGGAAAAACGAAGCGAACCGCGAACGACGAACATGGAACGCCAGGCGTCCAGCGTCGATCAAGCCTCCGGATCGGACCGCCGTTGAACGTTCAGCCTTCCTTGAGCAATGCTCGTCGTTCATTCCGTTTACCGGATTTTTGGCAACAGCCAGTTCAACAGTTCGCCGATCGGCAAACGTTCCTGCTTGCCGTCGTCGCGATAACGAATCGTCACCGTGTCTTTTAGCTCCGGTTTTTCGCCGAGCGTATCGAAATCGATCGTCACACAGAATGGGGTGCCGGCCTCATCCTGGCGGGCGTAACGACGGCCAATCGAACCGCCGTCGTCGTAATACACATTCATCCAGGGACGCAGCAGCTCGCGCACTTCGTGGGCTTTCTTGACCAGCTCGGGTTTGTTTTTCAGCAGCGGCATGACTCCGACCTTGATCGGCGCCACGCGCGGATGGAACTTCAGCGAAACGAGCGTCTCGCTTTTGCCCTTGTCGTCGGTCGTCGTGACTTCGCTGTAGGCGTTTGCAATCAATGCGAGGATCAAGCGATCCACACCCGCCGACGGTTCGATCACGTGCGGAATGTATTGGCCTTTGGCCAGACCGTTAGCGTCTTCGGTGGCATCCTTGGACGCCTGCTCCAGAGCGACGCCGGATTTTTCCAGGTAACGCTTGCGGTTCTCGTAGTAACGACGCCAGAGGTCGTCCTGCTTTTCCTTCGGTAACTTGGCCCAGGCCGTGCGCAATTCGTCGTCAAAGACGCCCATCGATTTGCCGGAAAACCGGGCGTGCTGGCTCAGGTCAAAATCGCTGCGGGCGGCAATGCCTTCCAGCTCCTCGCCTTTCAACTCGCCTTTTTCATCGCGCTTGCTGAACGGGAATTTGAACAGGATATCCGTCGTGGCGCGGGCGTAATGAGCCAGCTCCTCGGCGCTCTGGATGTGAAAACCAAGCGTGTCGCGCGAGAGTCCAATCCCTTCGTAAAAGCGCACGCGTTCTTCCACCCAATACTGATGCCAGGCCTGCCAGCCCCAGTTGGGCTGCGGTTCGCCGGGATGTCCGGGAGTTTGAGGAATGGCGACCGAGCCATGAATCGCTTCGATGGCTTCGTCGGGCTTGATGAAATATTCCAATTCCATCTGTTCGAATTCGCGCGAGCGGAAGATGTAATTGCGCGGCGTGACTTCGTTCCGAAAGGCCTTGCCGATCTGGGCGATGCCGAACGGAACTTTGTGACGGGAGGTTTCGAGGACGTTCTTGAACTGCGCGAAGATGGCCTGGGCGGTTTCCGGGCGGAGATAGGCAATGGCCGACTCGTCCTGAACCGGGCCGACGTAGGTTTGAAACATCAGGTTGAAGGCGCGCGGAGCCGTTTTCTCGCCGTGACATTCACTGACGCACTTGCTCGGCTTCTGCGGGCAGGGAATTTCGTCCGTCTGATCCGCGCGGAAACGGCCTTTGCACGTTTTGCAATCGATCATGGGATCGCTGAAGGTCGACACATGGCCGCTGGCTTCCCAGATTTTGGGCGACATGATGATCGTGGCTTCGAGCCCGGCGACATCGTCGCGCTGGCGGGTCATGGCATTCCACCAGAGTTCCTTGACGTTGCGTTTGAGTTCAGCCCCGAGCGGACCGTAATCCCAAAAGCCATTGATGCCGCCGTAAATTTCGGAGGATTGAAAAATGAAACCACGCCGTTTGCACAGCGACACGATTTTTTCCATCTGCAGGTTCTCTTTGGGCTCGGCCATAAGACGCATAGTCTTTGCCATGCGCAAAG
>JBQCEJ010000306.1:0-4911 GCA_051960355.1 Verrucomicrobiota bacterium
AATCATGCGGCCCCGGCGACGCCTCCGGATGATACTGCACGCAGAAAATCGGCTTCGTCTTGTGCCGCATTCCCTCCACCGTCTGGTCATTGAGATTGATGCGGTCCACACTGACATCGCTCGGAAGCGATTTTGGGTCCACGGCGAATCCGTGGTTTTGAGACGTGATTTCTACTTTGCCGGTTTCAAGATCCTTCACCGGTTGATTGCCGCCGCGATGGCCGAACTTCAGCTTGAAGGTCTTGCCGCCAAAAGCTTGTCCAAGTATCTGGTGGCCCAGACAGATGCCGAAAATGGGAATGCCACTTTTGACCAGCTCGCTCACGGTCTGGACGGCGTAGCCGAGCGCGGAAGGATCGCCAGGACCGTTCGAGAGGAAAATGCCGGCGGGCTTGTATTTCAAGGCCTCCGCGGCCGGAGTGGTGGCGGGAACGACTTGCACTTTGAAACCCTGCTGTCGCAAGCGGCGAAGGATGTTGTACTTCATCCCGAAATCGTAAGCGACGATTGGAATGTCGGCCAGCGGCAGGGGATCGCGCACCTGACGCGCATCCTTTCTGGCGATGCCACGAACCAGATTGAAGCTTGCACTCTGCTCATCTTTTTCGTCCCAGAGGAATGGTTCCTTGTGCGTGACTTCTTTTACGTAATCAACGCCGACCAGCCCTTGCCAGGCTTTGGCGCGGGCGACTGCTTCAGCATCAGACAATCCTTCAGTCGAGATAAATCCATTCAGCGCTCCGCGAACTCGCAATTTCTTCGTCAGCGCCCGCGTGTCGAGACCTTGAATTCCAGGAATGCCGTTCTGCGCCAGATAGTCCGCCAGCGAAAAATCCGCGCGCCAATTGCTGACGATTGGCGAGAGTTCGCGGATGACAAACCCGGCGACGTGCGGCCGCCACGATTCCACGTCCTGCAGATTGACGCCGTAATTCCCGATGAGCGGGTAGGTCATCGTGACGATCTGGCCTTTGTAGGACGGGTCGGTCAGGATTTCCTGATAACCGGTCATGGAAGTATTGAAACAAACCTCACCGCAGGCTGAGGCGCGAGCGCCAAAACCTTCGCCGTGGAAAACCGAACCATCTTCAAGAGCCAGAATTGCTTTCATTCGTCAGCGGACCGGGCGGGATGCTAAAGCCGTGTTGCGGTGGGTCAAGTCTTAACAAAAAGGGCGCGACTGGATCAGTCACGCCCTGGATCAAACCTGAAATTCTATTTCTTCAACTTCCTCAGCTCAGCCACGAAATCCTTCGCGTCCTCGCCGCTGTAGCCCACGTCTTTCTTCAATTGCTTTCCATTCCCGTCCAGCACGATCACGGTTGGAAAGCCTTCCACATTGAACTTCTTGCTCAAAGCCGCATTAGATGCTTTGAGTTCTTTGCTTTGCTCTTTGCCTCGCGGAAAATCCGCTTCCACCAGCACCAGATTGTCCTTGGCGTAGGTGACAAACTCATCCGAAGTCATCACATTCTTATGCAGCGCCTTGCACGGCGGGCACCAGTCGGAGCCGGTGAACTCGATCAGCACCAGCTTGTTTTCGGCTTTGGCCTTGGCCTGTGCCTTGGGCAGGTCGGTGGTCCATTCGGCTTCCGCCGCGTTGAGTTGCAGCAGTGTCCAGCAGGCGAGCAGACCAATTGCGATTTTTTTCATAGATTTGTTTGAGGTTATACGGTTGCCGTTTCGACCCGTTCCACCCAGGCCTTTTTCCCATTCACAATGGTCGCCAGCGCTTTGCCTTTCAGCGGCCATCCGTAAAAAGGATTATTCAAAGACTTACTCGCGGTTTCGCTCCTGTCAAATTGCCACTCGCGATCTGGATCGAACACAGTCACATCCGCATCCGCTCCCACGCTCAAGGTTCCCTTGGAAAGCCGCAGCAACCGCGCAGGCGCCATCGTGTATTTGGCGATCAAGTCGGACAGGCTCATGCGTTTGCTGTGGTAAAGCTGCATCAGGGAAAGGGCCAGCTCCGTTTCCAAACCGGTAATGCCGAACGGCGCGTAATCAAACTCCACTTCCTTCTCGTAACCGCAGTGCGGGGCGTGATCGCTGCACAGAATTTCAATGGTTCCATCGGCCAAACCGGCCAGAATCGCCTCGCGATCCCGGGCGGAACGCAAGGGCGGATTCATCTTGAAATTCGTATCGTAAGCAGGCCAGTTGGGCCGCTCCGCCTCCGGGAGCCTGCCAAAACCGAAGATGCCTTTGCCATCGGCAGCCCAGAATTTCTCGCTGCCGGCAATCGCCGCGTCCGTCAGAGTAAAATGGTGCGGACAGGCTTCTCCCGAAATCGGCACGCCGCGTTTCTTCGCCGCGCGAATCAGATCCACGCTGCCGGCGGCGCTCAAGTGTTGGCAATGAACGTTGGCTCCCGTGAGTTCGGCCAGCAGAATGTTGCGGGCGACGATCATTTCCTCGCCTGCCGAGGGCCAGCCGCGCAGTCCCAACGCCGTGCTCCAATAGCCTTCGTGCATGACGCCGTCGGTCACGAGCGAGTAATCCTGGCAATGATCCATCACCGGCAGATCGAACATTTTGGCGTATTCGCAGGCGCGCCGCATGAGTTCATTGTTCTGGACGCAATGACCGTCATCAGTAATGGCGACGATTCCAGCTCTCTTGAGCGAGCCGATGGAAGCCAGTTCTTCCCCGGCAATGCCTTTGGTAATGGCCCCGGTCACAAATACGTTGACCGCTCCCTGTTGCGCGGCGCGATCGCGAATCAACGCCACCGTCCCGGCATTATCAATCGACGGCGACGTATTCGGCATGCAAACCACCGACGTAAAACCGCCGCGGGCAGCGGCGGCGGTGCCGGACGCGATGGTTTCCTTTGCGGTCTGGCCGGGTTCACGCAAATGGACATGGAGATCAATCAATCCGGGACAAACGACAAGCCCGCTGACATCCATGCGCTCTACTTCGGCAGGCGCTTTGGTGGACGCTTCCGGGCCGACTGCGGCGATTTTGCCGTTAAGAATGAGCAGGTCGGCGGAAGAATCGAGGCGGTTAGCGGGATCAATCACCCGCCCGCCGGTCAGAAGCAGCGAGTTCATGCGGGCAAAGATACATGCTGGCGAATTGACAACGCAAGCGCGGGCGTTATGATTTCGGCACTGCGAGCCTGCGAGTTTGCCACGGCAGGCGAGAGCGCAAGCGGGTGTAGTTCAATGGTAGAACGGAAGCCTTCCAAGCTTCACACGAGGGTTCGATTCCCTTCACCCGCTCCAATAAATCAAGGGTTTCATCGAGGTCCCCCACTTTTAGTGTCCGTTTAGTGTCAAAATTCGATTTTGAGGTGCATCCCTTTGAATGCACTGCCTCCCGAGCAGCGCGAAACTTTTAAAGCTACGGAGTGCGGAGGTAAACTGACCGCCAGGGCAGCCCTTGTTTGTCCATCGTGATTGACGCTCAGTCCCCAATGCTTAGAATTTTGACCAAGCACCACCATGAGAACTTTTTTAGCTCGCTTCGAAGAGCCCGTCGAAAATGTCGCCAGCACGTCTGAGACGGAGAACCCGACGTGCGTGCATAAGAGCTGATTCGAGTGATCTCCATTTGTGCTCCAAGAATCGAGCGATGAGCCCGGACAAATCATTAATGGAAAAGTTGCTCTTGGGCAGCAACCGAGTTTCGCAGTTTCACCTGCCGACCGGGCGTTTCAATCTCGCCACATAAGCAGCGGCTTGCTTCAGCTGTTTCGGTGTGGGCTCAATGCTGAACCACTTCTCCGCTTCCTCGGGTGTCGTCAATTCAAGGTAATCCTCCATAATGACTTTCGCTGAATTCCCCGCTTCCAGGGCAACCTTTTCCGGATCAGAAGCCTGGGCAACGCGATAGGAAATGTAACTGTTGCGAAACCGATTTCCGCCAGCTTTGATTCCACACCGCGCCGCGTGGCGATCCATTGCTTGAAAAACAGTTTGCGGTGTCGCCCACCGATAGCAAATGCTTCACGTCCCTTTTGCGCACTCCATCGACGCCGCGCTGTATTCGCTGGGCACGACGTTCCGAACAATCACCGCCAACCTCACCGTCCGCCGGAAATCATCCCGCATGATCGAGACCGCCGAAGAGGTCCCCATGAATACCGCCGACCAGATCGCGATCAGCGGAACGCTCGATAGCGGGGCTTTCATTGCCACTCACTTCCGCGGCGGGCTCTCCAAGGGCACCAATTTCCATTGGGAGATCAATGGCACCAAAGGCGACCTGATCGTCACCAGCCCCGTTGGATATATTGGTGTGGGAGGTTTCCGGATTCAGGGAGCGAGCGACTCCGTTTTACAGGATCTCGTGATTCCGGAAAAGTATGGTGCCGGACTAACCGAATCGGGTCTCGCTCAGAATGTGGCGTTGAACTACGCCCGCTTCGCGCGAGACCTGAAGACGGGTTCGCACGTAAGTCCCACCTTCGATGACGCTGTTGAACTCCATCGACTGATTCACCGGATTGAAATGAGCGCCGAGCAAAAGCATGACGAATAAAATGAAACGTTGGGAGCTCAGCGAACCCGGAATTGATGCCATGCGGTTGGTTGATGCCGCTCGTCCCGAGCCTTTGCCGGGCGAGGTCCTGGTGAAAGTCGGGATTCCCTTCACCCGCTCCATTCGTTTTGCAGTGCAGTAAAGTGCAGGAAGTTCAATCCACCAGACACCGGCGATTCTAAACGATTTGTGCCTGCTTCGGCCAGGGCGGCCGTTCGAAAGCTTCTTTTGCAAGTACGTTTAAATCGGACGCCGGAGCCGATCTCGAACAGCACCGAACATCAAAAACACGGATGTATTTGTGGTAACTTTTCGTGGGAAGCGCGTCGTTCTTCCCATTCTAGCGCATTTCGGCAGAGTTCAGTGTGCTCTCTGGCACAAATTGGCATAAAGGGGTTTCTGCGAAGGCAGGCGCCACCG
>JBQCEJ010000307.1:0-3304 GCA_051960355.1 Verrucomicrobiota bacterium
ACCAACACGCTTCAAGGCTGGTTGCCGCATCACTATCGCACGACGCAAAACAATCTGGCGTTCAAGCCCTACACTTATCTCACGCCGCGCGGCTCAATGAAACTCGCGGCGGGCAATCAGTTTGAACTCGATTATCCGTTCCGCGGCATCGCACCAGTTTTGCCAGCGCCGCACGCCAACAACGTTCCCAACGATTACGTGGCGAGTCGCATGACCAATTACCTGATGAACTTCGCCGCCGGACATCCGGGCAATGTGGCGGACACCTATTGGGGCGGCAAAGACATGAGCCTGACGGCGCAGAACATCGGCTTCGCCCGGCAACTCGGGATGACCAATCAGTTGAACCAGATGGTCAGCGGTCTGCGCGGTGTGCTGACCAATTGGCTGACTTACACGCCCGGCGAATCGCAGTTCTTTTTCGCACGCTACGACAACTGGCGCGCGCTCGTCGGTTTCCCGTCGGATTTTGGATCGGAATCATTCACCGACAACCATTTTCATTACGGCTATTTCATGACCACGGCGGCGTTGTTGGGAATGGAGGACGCGAGTTTTCTGAACCAATACGGGCCCATGGCCAAACTCGTCGCCAGGCAATACGCCAATTGGGATCGCGCCGATACCAGCTTCCCGTTCCTGCGAACGTTCGATATTTGGGAAGGTCATTCCTGGGCCAGCGGTTTCAGCAGTGGCGGCGGTTGCAATCAGGAATCCACTTCCGAAGCGATCAACTCCTGGGTCGGCGTGTTCCTGCTCGGCAGTCAACTCGGCGACAATGCCATGGCTGCGGCTGGCGCGATGGGCTACGCGGTCGAGAGCGCGGCGGTGAATGAATACTGGCAGGACATGCATCACACCAACCTGCCCGCCAGCTACGGCAAAGGCATGGTGGGAATCGTCTCCTCCAGCGGCATTGCGTACGGAACCTTCTTCAGCGGCGACCCGGCGTGGATTTTCGGCATTCAATGGGTGCCGGCCAATCATTGGAATAATTATCTCGCGCGCGACAAGACGTTCGCCAACTGGCAACTGACGAACATGTGGAACGAACGTGTGATCGCCGATCAATACAGCCTGAGCGGATTCACTCTCACGGACGCCAACAACGCCACGGCTTTGGGCGGTTATCTCGGCAATTACGTGCTCGGCTATCAGGCGCTCTTCGATCCCGCAGGCGTTGCCGCCATCATGGATGCGGCTTTCACCAACAACGCCGCCATTGCGACCGATGCAGCCTATTCGGGCGTGACGTATTATCTGACGCATTCGCTTCGGGCGTTGGGTGATCAGGACCTGGATTACTACACCAGCATTCCGACGAGCCAGGTTTTTTTCAACGCCAGCACCGGCCAACGCACGTCGGTGATTTACAATCCAAACGCCACCAGCCAAACCGCCACGATTTATCATCTCGGCGTTCCAATTGAAACCGTGACGGTGCCCGCCGGCAAACTGACGGTGAATGTCTCGGGCCAGACGAATCAGCCGAGTCCGATTCACGTCAACATTCAAGCCGGAGCGCAAATCAATTGGCCAACAACGCTCAACACGAGCTGGACTTTGCAATCGGCGGACGCGCCCGGAACCAACGTCGCCTGGACGGCTCTGCTCGGGCCGACGCCCGGCGATGGTTCCACCCAAACGTTTTTCGATCCTCTCTGGCCAGCCGCGCATCGGCAGTATCAGGTTTTGGAAACCGCCTCCGGCACTGCGTCAATCGTTGTGAACGGCGAGTTTGAGAATGGCAGCGGTTCAAGCGCGGACAACTGGTCGGCTGCGGGCAGCCAACCGCCCACCCGCGTCAGCACGGAGGCGCACAGCGGCGGGTTCAGTCTGCAAATTCTCGTAACGAATGCGACTGCCACGCCGAACACCTCCGAGATCAATCAAAACATCAAAGCGCAAGGCGGCATTCCGGTGGTCGGCGGCCAGGCTTACACATTTTCATTCTGGGCCAAGAAGATCAGCTCCGGCGTCAGCTATGTGCAGAACTATCGCATCACCTGGCTCGACAGCGGGGGCGCGAATGTCGGGACGGTGGGCTGGACCGGTTTCACTGCCGGGAACGGCGTCTGGTCACAGATCACCGCCAGCAATCTCGTGGCGCCGGCCAATGCCGTGAACGCGTTCCTCCAGATTTACGGGGCCACCGGCGCGGTGCTCAACGGCTTTGGCGGCGTGTGGCTTGATGACATCGCGCTCTCATTCGGCACCGCGAGCGAAACCAACCAGTTCCCCGCCGTGGCACAACCCGCCGTCCAAATTCGCTGGCCATCCTCGGCCAATAAACTCTACGACGTGCAGCGCGTGGAAAACCTTGGCGGAAATGTTTGGACAAACCTGGCCTCGTCAATCGCCGGCAACGGCAGCACGAACGCAGTCTCGGATGTTTTCGGCACAAATGAATATCGCTTTTACCGAGTGGTTGAATTCCCGTGAAGCCCGTCGAAACATTTCCAAGCTGCGTTGCTCAACTGAAACCAAATCCTTCTTATGAAACGTAATCTCATGGCCGAAATCGTCACCGGCATTTCCAGTTCTCTGATTCTCTCAGTCGCCTGCGTCGCTCTGGCGACCTCGGGCCATGCTGCGGAGACGAAGGCAATTCCTCCTGCCACAACTTCGCTTCAGCAGACGACGAACGATCTACTCGGCGGGTTCAAGCGGGCCGTCTGCTATTCCGGATTTCGGAGTGGTCAACATCCCGATCGCGGCAACGGCGCGGTGAATCCCAGCGACAAGGAAATCCTCGAGGATCTCCAGATGCTGAGTCGTTCTGCCAATTTCCAATTGATTCGGCTCTACGACGCGCAGGCCAACTCCGAAGCCGTGTTGCGGTTAATCACCGCCCATCATCTCCAGATGAAAGTTCTGCTCGGCGCCTGGCTCAATGCCGAGGTGAGCAATCCCAATTGTCCGTGGCATAAGGAGCCTTACGCACCGGAGCTTCTGGCCGCGAACAAACGCCAGAACGGAAAGGAAATTGAGAATGCCATTCGCCTCGCCAAACAATACTCCAACGCAGTTGTGGCGGTGGCGGTCGGGAATGAAGCGCTGGTCGATTGGAATGATCACATGCTGCCGGTCGGTTCGGTCATTAATTATGTGCGCAAGGTGAAGTCGGCGATTTCGCAACCGGTGACCGTCGCGGACAATTACAATTGGTGGGCGCAGCACGGCGCGGAACTGGCCAAGGAAGTGGACTTTGTTTCCGTTCACACCTATCCGGCGTGGGAAGGCAAGGACATCGACGAAGCCATGCCCTTCAGCATTGCCAATCTGCAAGCGGTGCGGAATGCGT
>JBQCEJ010000308.1:0-7421 GCA_051960355.1 Verrucomicrobiota bacterium
ACCACAACGCGGAAGCCGCGCCGATACAGACCGGCAGGAGCAGAATCGCGATGATGGTTTTCACCCATTTGGGCATGCGGGAGGATAAAATCGAAGTTCCAAGTTCCAAGTTCGAAATCCCAGGATGGAACCCGGACGCAGCCGTAACAATGTTTTCAACCACACCGATGCCGAAGAGCGCAGCGGTTGAGGGTGCGGACCAACTTGAAACTTGGAACTTGGAACTTGGAACCTAAAATCCTCGCCATGACAAAAGACGAAGTTCTCCAGATTTTCCGTGATACCGGCGCCTTGCTCGAAGGTCATTTCGTCCTCCGCAGCGGACTGCACAGCCGCCAGTTCTTCCAATGTGCTTTGGCGCTGCAACAAATGCCTATCGTCGAAAAGGTCGGTGCGGCTCTGGCCGACAAAGTGCGCGATCTGAATATCGCCACCGTGGTTGCCCCGGCGATGGGCGGTCTGGTACTCGGCCAGGAAGTGGCTCGCCAGCTCCGAACACGCTTTATCTTCGTGGAAAAAGAAGAAGGCAAACTCGTGCTCCGCCGCGGCTTCAAAATCGCGCCGGGCGAACGCATTCTCATTGTCGAAGACGTCGTCACGAAGGGCGGTCGCGTTCAGGAAACCATCGAAATCGTCCGGGCCAACCAGGGAAACGTCATCGCTGTAGCCGCCGCCGTCGATCGCTCCAATGGCGCGGTGAATCTCGGAGTTCCGTTCCTGAGCCTTCTGTCACTCACGGTGGAAGCCTTCGAAGCGGACAAACTCCCGCCGGATCTGGCCAGCACGCCCGCCACCAAGCCGGGCAGCAAATAATTGCACTCTTTTCGCACCGTTTCTGCACCAGTCCGCCGAAGTTGAGTCGCACCGGCGAAGCGGACCCGGCGTTTGCCTGCTCAAGCCCAGGCGCGACACTCTGCCGCGTTTGAGTGTGACACAGAAGCACCAATTGCGCCGGTCTGGCACAGTTGGATGCCGGGCTGGTTTTCTGAAATTCGTTCAAAACCCCAGCAAACCAGCGGTTTTCCCCCTTTTCGGCCGATTGGCACCTGCCTTGCAGAAGAGTTCCTTGAAGCTTTCTAACTAAAAAAGATTTTATGGCAAAAGTATTAGGTATCGATCTAGGAACAACGAACTCCTGCATGGCGGTCATGGAAGGCGGCGAGCCGTTGGTGCTTGAAAATTCCGAGGGACGTCGCGTCACGCCTTCAGTGGTGGCGTTCAGCAAGAGCGGCGAACGCCTCGTCGGCGATGCCGCCAAGCGCCAGGCGGTGACCAACTCGCAGAACACGATTTACTCCATCAAGCGTTTCATGGGCCGAAAGTTCGATGAAGTGCAGGAAGAACTCAAACGCGTCCCTTACAAGGTCGTAAAAGTCGCCAACGGCGATGTCGGCGTCGAAGTCGATGAGAGTGGCAAGAAGAAGGTTTATACGCCGCCGGAAATCTCCGCGATGATCCTCGCCAAACTCAAAGCCGACGCGGAAATGCGTCTTGGCGAAAAGATCACCCAGGCCGTCATCACGGTTCCGGCTTATTTCAACGATTCTCAACGCCAGGCCACCAAAGACGCCGGGCGCATCGCCGGTCTCGAAGTGCTCCGCATCATCAATGAACCCACGGCCGCCTCGCTCGCTTACGGTCTCGACAAGAAGAAGGACGAGAAAATCGCGGTTTACGACTTGGGCGGCGGCACGTTTGATATTTCCGTGCTGGAAATTGGTGACGGCGTTTTCGAAGTGAAGGCGACCAACGGCGACACGCATCTCGGCGGTGACGATTGGGATAATCGCATCATGGATTGGATTCTCGACGAGTTCAAAAAAGATTCCGGCATGGATTTGCGCAAGCAGCCCGACGCGCTCCAACGCATCAAGGAAGAAGCCGAAAAAGCCAAGATCGCTCTCTCCAGCGCGCAGCAATACGACATCAACCTGCCCTTCATCACGGCCGACGCCAGCGGGCCCAAGCACATCCAGAAGACGCTCACCCGCGCCAAGATGGAACAGCTTTGCGATGATCTCTTCGAACGCACCATCGGTCCGGTGAAAGCGTGCTTGAAGGATTCGGGAATTTCCGCCGACAAGATCGACGAACTCGTGCTCGTCGGTGGCATGACCCGCATGCCCAAGGTGGTCGAAACCGCCCACACGCTCGTCAACAAACCGCCGCATCAGGGCGTGAACCCCGACGAAGTTGTCGCGATTGGCGCCGGCATTCAGGGCGGCGTGCTCAAGGGCGACGTCAAAGACGTGCTCCTGCTGGACGTGACTCCGCTCTCGCTCGGTATCGAAACGTTGGGCGGCGTGTTCACCAAGCTCATTGAGCGCAACACCACAATTCCGACCCGCAAATCGGAAATTTTCTCCACCGCCTCGGACAATCAGCCGGGCGTTGAAATCCACGTTCTCCAAGGCGAACGCCAGTTTGCCCGCGACAACAAAACGATCGGCAAGTTTCAGCTGACCGACATTCCCCCGGCTCCGCGCGGCATGCCCCAGATCGAAGTCACCTTTGACCTCGACGCCAACGGCATCCTGCACGTGAACGCCAAGGATCTTGGCACCGGCAAGGAACAGAAAATCACGATCACCGCAAGCGGCGGTCTTTCGAAGGACGAAATCGAAAAGATGCGCAAGGACGCCGAAGCCCACGCCGAGGACGACAAGAAAATGCGCGAGGAAGTCGAAACCCGCAACGAGGCCGACAACCTGGTGTATCGCTCCGAGAAAATGCTCAAGGACGCTGGCGACAAAGTTTCCGGCGACATCAAGAGCAAGCTGGAAGGCGCGATCAACGAGGTCAAAGAAGCGCTCAAGGGCAGCGATGCTGGCGCGATCAAGACCGCGACCGAGAAGCTGAACGAAGCCGTGCAATCGGTTTCCGGCGAGCTTTACAAAGCGGCCTCCGAAAAGGGCGGCGCGCAGCCCGGTCAACCCGGTGCCGAACAACCCGGACCGGACGCCGGCGCGAAAGAAGGCGGCAAGAAGGACGAAGGTCCGATCATCGACGCCGAAGTCGTGGACGAAAAGAAGTAACAACTTTTGGGTGTTCAAGAATCGCAGAATGAGGCTTGAACACCCATCTCTTTACCTGCCGCGGGTGCGGTGGGAATTGATTAAACAAGCAACAAACACAAACAAACATATATGGCACTGAACATCAGACCCCTCGGCGACCGGATCCTCGTTGAACCGGCCGAAGAGAAGGAAACCAAAAAGGGCGGCATCATCATTCCCGATACCGCCAAAGAAAAACCGATGGAAAGCATCGTCGTGGCGCTGGGCACCGGCAAGACGGACGACAAAGGACAGAAAGTCCCGTTCGAAGTCAAAAAGGGCGATCGCGTCCTGGTCAGCAAATACGGCGGCACCGAAATCAAACTCGACGGCAAGGAATACAAGATCCTCAACTCCGAGGACATTCTCGCGATTGTCGGCTAACCAGTAAGTTCAACTCGAAATAATTTAAAAAATACTATGGCATCAAAACAATTACTGTTTGACGAAGCAGCTCGTCAGGCTCTCCTCAAAGGCGTCAGCAAACTCGCGCGCGCCGTCACCGCGACTCTCGGACCGAAAGGCCGTAACGTCGTTCTCGACAAAAAATTCGGTTCCCCGACCGTGACCAAGGACGGTGTTACTGTCGCCAAGGAAATCGAACTGGAAGACCCCTACGAAAACATGGGCGCCCAGATGGTTCGTGAAGTCGCCAGCAAAACCAGCGACAACGCCGGCGACGGCACCACGACCGCGACCGTGCTCGCCGAAGCGATTTTCCGCGAAGGCCTGAAGCACGTCACCAGCGGCGCGAACCCGATCGGCATCCAGCGCGGCATCACCAAGGCGGTTGAAGCCGCCGTGGGCCAGCTCGATAAAATCGCCAAGAAGGTCAAAGACAAAGAAGAGATCAAGCAGGTCGCAACCGTTTCCGCCAACTGGGACACCACCATCGGCGAGATCATCGCTGACGCGATGGACAAGGTCGGCAAAGACGGCACGATCACGGTCGAAGAAGCCAAGTCGATCGAAACCACCCTCGACGTCGTCGAAGGCATGCAGTTCGACAAGGGATATCTCTCCCCGTACTTCGTCACCAGCCCGGAGACGATGGAAGCCAAGCTCGAAGAAGCTTACATCCTCAATTACGAGAAGAAGATCAGCAACCTGAAGGACCTGCTCCCGATCCTCGAAAAGGTCGCCAAGCTCGGCAAGCCGCTCCTGATCATCGCCGAAGACGTCGAAGGCGAAGCCCTCGCGACCCTCGTCGTGAACAAGCTCCGTGGCACGTTGAACATCTGCGCCGTGAAGGCTCCTGGCTTCGGTGATCGCCGCAAAGCGATGATGGAAGACATCGCCATTCTCACCGGCGGCAAGTGCATCACGGAAGACCTCGGCATCAAGCTGGAAAGCATCGGCCTGGAAGACCTCGGCCGCGCCAAGAGCATCGTCATCGACAAGGAAAACACCACGATCGTGGAAGGTTACGGAAAGAGCTCTGACATCCAGGGCCGCGTGAACCAGATCCGCCGTCAGATCGAAGAGACGACGAGCGATTACGATCGCGAAAAATTGCAGGAACGCCTGGCCAAGCTCGCCGGTGGCGTTGCCGTCATCAATGTCGGCGCGGCGACCGAGAGCGAAATGAAGGAAAAGAAAGCCCGTGTCGAAGACGCGTTGCACGCGACCCGCGCAGCCGTCGAAGAAGGCATCGTTCCTGGCGGCGGCGTGGCGCTGCTGCGCTGCACGGCGGCCATCGAAGCCACCAAGGGCGCGAACGAAGACGAGCAGATCGGCGTTGAGATCATCAAACGCGCGATTGAATATCCGGCCAAGCAGCTCGCTGCCAACGGCGGGTACGAAGGCTCGGTCGTCGTGATGGAAATCAAGAAGCGCAAAGGCAACGAAGGTTTCAACGCCGCCACTGGCGAATACGAAGACCTCGTCAAAGCCGGCGTGGTGGATCCCAAGAAGGTCACCCGCAGCGCGCTGCAGAACGCGGCCTCGATCGCCGGTCTGTTGCTCACCACCGAATGCTTGATCACCGAATTGCCCGAGAAGGACAAACCGGCTCCTGCTGGCGGCGGTCATGGCGGCGGCATGGAAGGCATGGGCGGCTACTAAGCAGTCCAAGGCAGTTCGTTAAGAACTGAGAATTACAGCGAGGCTGGGCAACCAGCCTCGCTTTTTTCATTCAAACCCAAGCTGCTTGCCACGAGCCTGACCGTAGCCGCACGCCTTCAGGCTGCGTTCCCATTTGGGTAATTGAACCCAGCGGAGCTTGAGCTTTCCCCTCCAATGCCCGACCCAATCCGTGTCCATTCAGGGTGGAGCTTAAATTCAGCGGCTGAGGTTCGTATCATTTGCGCGCCTTGACCTACGTTTGCTTTCACGCGACTATATGGCCGTTCGCTTTGGATGGGGGCGTACTGGTTTCGACCTAGTGGATACGCCAGAAGCGGCATGCCGAGGATGATTCGTTGGCCTCGTAAATCACTCGAATCAAAAATTAAGTGCTAATCAAGAACTAGCTCTCGCGGCCTAAATGCGCCACGACGTTCACCGGCAGACACCTGCTATGTTGGATGAACGCTACAGCAGGCATGGTTGAAGGCGGAGACTGCGCGCCGGCAACCGAGAAAATTCCATGCAGACTAGGCAGTGCGACTCGAGTTCGGACGTCATCGCATAGCAGAAAACCTACTCCGGACTAAGCATGTAGTCGTAGCTGGTTTGTTTGCCAGGGACGCGGGTTCAACTCCCGCCGCCTCCACCATCCTTCGCTCGGAACAGCGCGAGCGGTTTCGAGCGAAGGATGGTGCCCAATGTGGCTTTAGCGAAGGAGGGCGGTTCACGCGCAACCACAACCAAGCCTTGGAAGCTCAGATTTTACGCCGCCTTCGAAACTGTGGAATTTGCCCAAGGTTTCGAACGATACCTCAAGAGCGGCTCCGGCCACGCGTTTGCGAAAAGTCGTCTTGGATAATCCTGGCTCGTCCTCGCCGGTTAGGGCGCGGACCCAATAAATCTTGTCGCGAATCGAAAGGACCTCTAATTTCACCTCCGAAAGGATTCGGAAACATGAAACCTGGGTTCAGTCTCATGCTCGTGATGCTCGCTTTGGCTGCCGCTCACACCCAAGCCACGCAACAGACTCCCCCCCAAGATCCCCCTCCGCCGCCGAATGATTTGTTCAGCAACGCTCAGGTGGAAACCGGATATCACTGGTATGCTTACGGCGTGACAAAAGGCGCGATGCGCCAAAAGAAGGAAGTTGGCAAAGCGATTTGGTACACGTGGACCTCGCCCGCTTCCGGCCCCGCCATCGTGAGAAATTGGAACGAAGAAAAGCCGTTCGGAAGTTTCAATGTTTTCACTGGGACGAATCCCGCCGCGTTGAAACGAGTCAAGGCATTCAAAAAAGACAAATTGAATTTCCTGTTCGAAGCGGGCATGGGCACCACCTACTATTTTTCTGCTCAAAGAAAACCGGACCCGGACAGTTACGTGGATTTCGTCATGGACCTGGAGCTTACGACCTTGCTGCTGACGGAACCCACAAACAACTCCAATTACAAAGCGCCGGAGGCGATACCGCTTTCCATTGTCACAACTGAAATTCCTTCGATGATCGCCAGCGTCAAATATTATGGCGCGCCGACGCCGATTGTCGCTCCCAATTCTCCCCCTTATTCAGCGGTGTGGACCAATTCAGTCCCTGGCCATTGGTTTATTCATGCTGAACTGACTCGAACCGATGGGCTCGTTTTGAACACCGCAGCATCGGAAATTCGCGTGCGTCCTGAAAATGACGATTTTGCAGACCGCAAAGTACTGGTCGGAACCAATATTAATATCGCCGAAGGCGTCGCGGAAGCGACGTTGGAACCCGGTGAACCTGCCGGTAATTACAGCATGTACAGTGGCAACATCTGGTATGAATGGACGGCGCCGGGCGACGGCTACGTGCATATTCCGCATGTCTATGGCAATCTGGAAGAAGGCCTCAGCGTATTCACCGGAACAACGCTCGCGACCTTGCAAGGACCCATTCCGACGATTGACTCTGCGAGAAATGATATGCTCATTCCGGTCTCCGCCGGAGAAACACTGGTAATCGCGGTTTTCGATCCCGGCAATCTCTCGATCGCCTATTACCCGACACCGGAGAATGACAGCATCGCATCCGCAACCGAACTCGCGGGAACGAACCTTGTGGTCAATGGAAACAATCGCGCCGCCACTTCCGAGCCGGGCGAACCACTTCCGCCGCAGGCAGGCGGTCACAGCATCTGGTACTCGTGGACAGCTCCAGAAGATGGGACGCTAATTCAGCATGGCGACTTCATGGACGGCGGCAGCAGTGGTTCGCTTGTGGTGACGACGTATGCCAACGAGGCAGGGACAAATCTGACAGGGGTGGCC
>JBQCEJ010000309.1:0-7040 GCA_051960355.1 Verrucomicrobiota bacterium
AGGAGTTCGATCTCATCATGATGGATTGCCCGCCCTCGCTCGGCATTCTCACGATGAACGCTTTCGCCGCGGCGAACGGTTTGCTCGTGCCGTTGCAATGCGAGTATTACGCCTTGGAAGGCATTTCCATGATCAACCGCATTCTCGGCCAGTTGCGCGATAACGGCGTCAATCCACGGCTCGAACTGTTGGGTGTCGTGATGACGATGTTTGACAGTCGCACCAAGCTTTCCAACACAGTGGTCAGCGAAGTGCGCGAACATTTCGGCGAGCGCGTTTTTGAAACCATGATTCCGCGCAGCACGCGCCTGGCGGAAGCGCCCAGCTTCGGCAAGCCGATCATTCACTACGACAAATACAGCAGCGGTTCAGCGGCTTACGAAGTGCTGTCGCAGGAATTCGTAAAGCGCCTGGGCCTTTGAGCCGCTGCCGAATTGGCGTGCGGAAGATTCCCATGAGTTCTGTGAAAGAGGATCTCCTTCAAGCGGTGAAACTGGCTTTGTCCGGCGACTGGGAAGCCGCGCATAACCTCGTCCAGCGATACGAAGATGATGTCACCGCAGCGTGGATCCATGCCGTGCTGCACAAGATCGAAGGCGATTCAGGCAACGCCCGCTATTGGTATCATCGCGCGAATCAATTGAGTCACTTTGCCGACGAACCGCGTGCGGAATTAATTAAGATTCAGGCCGAATTGATGGCCAAAGAACGCTGAGCGGGCGCGGCGAAGCGGCTCGCCGCACGACCGTCATTGAGGTGTCGGTAATGCCCACGACATAAAGTGGGAGAAGCTTCCGTCGGGCGAGAAACCGGATGCAACTGCCGCTCATCGCCTTGCGACAAATCTTCCAATCCAACGTGAAATCCATTGCCAGCACAACCTTGACATCGGTGTTGGCCGGATCAAATTTTGGGCATACGCCTTTGACTCAAACCAGTCCGGCACGTGTTGAATATCGACCCCTGCCGGCGCAACTGGGAATATCGCTATGAGTGAATATGTAGAGTGGACGATGGAGGGAACCGAGTATGTCAATTGCAACTGCGCGTGGGGTTGTCCGTGCCAGTTCAACGGCATGCCCACTTACGGCAACTGTGAGGCGACCGGATTCGTGCAAATTGACAAAGGCCACTTTGGCAATGTTTCATTGGACGGCTTGCGCTGGGGCATCATGGGCGCGTGGCCGGCGGCGGTTCATCTGGGCAATGGCCGCTTCCAGACCATCATTGACGAACGCGCCAATCCCGAGCAGCGAAAGGCCATAGAAACCATATCGCACGGCGGCGAAACCGAGCCGGGCAGCCTCATCTGGCAGGTCTTCTCCACCACCATCACCGAGTTCCTGCCCACGCTCTACAAACCCATCGAACTCGCCATTGATTATCAGGCCCGCACCGCCCGCGTGAACGTGCCGGGCGTCGTCGAAAGCTCCGGCGAATCCATCCGCAACCCCGTCACCGGCAAGCCGCATCAGATCCGAACCATCCTGCCCACTGGATTTGAATTCACCGAAAGCGAAGTCGTCAGCGGCAAGTCCCGGGTGACCGGTGCGATCCCGATGACCCTGGACAGCTCGCACGCGCACATCGCGCGCATTCACTGGAGCACGCGCGGCGTCGTGCGCTGAACGCCGATAAACTCCGATGGCCTCCTCGGGAAACACACCGACGACCGGACGCACCGCCTTTGAATCCCTGCTGCTCCGCGACCGCTGGCTCATCGGCGGCGCGCTGGCCATCGCCATCGTCCTCTGCTGGTCGTGGATTGTGCCGATGGCTCGCGACATGTATGGCGACATGGACGGCGCCTCCGCCTGGATGATGACCCACAACTGGGACTTCACGCATCTCGTGCTGCTCTTCGTTATGTGGGCCGTGATGATGGCGGGAATGATGTTGCCGACGGCCGCCCCCGCCGTTCTCCTCTACGCGGGTGTCATTCGTAAAAGTCCTGAAGCCAAACGCGTTGATGCCCACGTCTATGCCTTCGCCGGCGGTTACCTGCTGGTCTGGACGGCCTTCAGCCTCGCGGCCACCGTGTTGCAACGCCTGCTTGCTCATGCCCTGCTGCTCTCGCCCATGATGGAGATCCGCGCCAATTGGTTCGCCAGCGCGTTGCTGGTGTTCGCCGGCATTTATCAGCTCACGCCGTTCAAGCGCACCTGCCTGGATGCCTGCCGCTCGCCCGTGGCCTTCATCGTGCAACACTGGCGTCGCGGCGTGACCGGCGGCTTCCGGATCGGAGTGGCGCATGGACTTTATTGTCTGGGCTGTTGCTGGGCCTTGATGCTGCTGCTGTTCGTCGGCGGCGTGATGAACCTCTGGTGGATCGCCGCGCTGACGGTTTTCGTCCTGCTCGAAAAAATCGCGCCGCTCGGTGCGCAAGGCGGCCGCCTGTCGGGCTGGCTGATCATCGCCTTCGGCGTGTTCAACCTTGTGCAAAACTTTCGTCACTAGATGCGTGCCGCACCGGCCTATTGTTAAACACGGCTTGTAGCGTCGAAGCAGGGCGAAGGAGGATCAACAAAAATGCTACGGTGGGCTGGGCATGCGCGAAATCCGCCAGCGCAAACGGCTCAAGCCCAAACAAAACATCCTCGAATCTATTCCGCGCCACGCACACGGAGAAAAAACTCCGGTGCGAAATTGTGCGGCACAAAGACTACGCCACCCGGATTCACAACGAAGTGGGCCGCAAAGTCCGCCGCACTATCCACTAACTCGGCGGCACTATGCCGGAAAAGCTGCCCATGGCCGAGAGCGTCAGGAGCGCGAAGAGCCGGGGATAGAAGTGGCTCAAGGCAGGGTGAACCGCGAACCACGCCAATCACGCTAAAGGGCTGCAAGCCCGACAGAGATGATAGCCCAGGGCAACGCCCTGGGTTAATCGTTAAAAAGGATTCTAAGCCCTGTAAGGGCGGCAGAAACCCGGCATCATTGGCAAACTATTGGGCGCAACTTGACACCCGCACCATCTTTTCTGCGGGCAGAAGAGCGTTGAACACAGGCAATTCAGCGCCCAACCGTTTCCCACCCCCTTATTTCAGGAGGGTTTTAAGCATTCATCCGCAATTCGTCGCTCGATAAATGACTCAGCCCCTCTCAATGCTTGGTGCGGGTGCCAAGTTGCGCCCCAAACCATTGGACCGGGAAAATGGATGTTGACATAGTGTTAGAAATACACGAACAATTCTCCCGTGACGGGGAAAGCCACAAACGCTTATAAGCATCCGCGCGCCGCGCTGACGGTGGACTGCGTAGTGTTCGGCATTGATGAGGGCGATTTGAAGGTGTTGTTCATTCAGCGGAAGCTACCGCCGTTTGTGGGCAAGTGGGCCTTGCCGGGCGGTTTCGTCCGGTTGAATGAATCTCTGGATGAGGCCGCGCTGCGTGAACTCGCTGAGGAAGCGGGTGTGCGAAACATATTCCTCGAACAGCTTTACACCTTCGGCGAGGTGCGGCGCGATCCGCGCGAGCGCGTGGTGAGCGTGGCGTATTACGCGCTCGTGAAACTCGCGGATCACAAGCCCAAGGCGGACACGGACGCGGCCAATGCCGCCTGGTTCAGTGCCGATGAAGCACCGACGCTCGCATTTGATCATGCCGAGATTTTGGCGATGGCTCTTCATCGCTTGAAAGGGAAAGTCCGTTACGAGCCGATTGGCTTTGAACTATTACCGGAGAAATTCACCTTGAGCCAACTCCAGCATCTTTACGAAGTCTGCCTCGAAGAGCCGCTCGACAAACGCAACTTCCGCAAGAAAATCCTCGGTATGGGATTGCTGATTGAGACGGATGAAATCCAACAGGACGTGGCACATCGCGCTGCACGGCTCTACGCCTTCGACCGAAAGCGTTACGAACAACTCAAGAAACGCGGCTTCAGCTTCTGGCTGTGAGCCGCCTCAGACTCGCTCCAGCATAATGGTTGAGCTTGGTGAACGAATGAAGGCCGTGAAGTGAATGTTGGAGTCAATAGCATCACCCGATGATTGACAATCCTCGTCATGGGTCGCTGATTGAGACGGACGAAGGCTGGAACATGACGACAAACCTGACAGACCAACAACGATTTATCGGCCTGCTCCTCGGCGGGGCGGTTGGTGATGCAATTGGTTTGCCTGCGGAGGGGATGTCGGCGGCGCGAATTGCCTGCTGGTGGCTGGGCGAATTGAAGCATCGGTTTGTGTTTGGTCGGGGCATGATCAGCGATGACACTGAACACGCGCTGATGACGGCGCAGGCTTTGGTTGCGACTGGCGGCGATGTGGAAAAGTTTCGTCGTGTCCTCGGTTGGAAGTTGCACTGGTGGATTCTTGGATTTCCGGCGGGAGTCGGGCTTGCTACCGCACGCTCCTGTCTGCGTTTGTGGGTTGGCATTTCGCCCGAGCGAAGCGGAGTTGCATCGGCGGGAAATGGCGCGGCTATGCGGAGCGCCATCATTGGTGCACGATTCGCGAAGGATAAAATACGCCGTCATGAGTTTGTGGCCGCGAGCGCGCTCATCACGCACACCGATGCACGGGCGCAGACGGCGGCATTGGCGATTGCTGAGGCGGCGGCTTGGATTCTGAACAGCAAATCGGCGGCAGGTTTTGCAGAACAACTGCCCGCACTTGGCAGTGACAACGAATGGCGTCGCGTTTGCGCCCAACTTGCTGATGCGTTGGAGGCAGGCAAAAGTGTTTCGCAGTTCGCGGAAATGCTTGGTTTGAAATCGGCGGTGACCGGTTATGCGTATCACACCATTCCCGTCGCATTGTTCGCGTGGATCCGGCATCGCGGAGATTATCGCCAGACTATTGAGAACGTCGTTCGTTGCGGCGGTGATACGGATACCGTTGCAGCAATTGCTGGAGCGCTGGCTGGTTGCGAAGTTGGGCGCGAGGGAATCCCCGCCGGCTGGCTCGCTGGACTGAAAGACTGGCCGCGCTCGGCGAAATTGATTGAACGCATCGCAGTCCGCGTAACAGAAGATGGCGCGGCGAAACCTGTTCGCTATTTCTGGCCGGGCATAATCCCGCGCAATCTGATATTCTTTGTCATCATCTTGTGCCACGGATTTCGTAGGCTGTTTCCACCATACTCAAACCCTCAATCAAAAGGCTAAACCATGCTCGGCATCCAGTTCATCAAAGTTCAACCCACAGTTTATCTGCTCCAGTATCGCAAGGGGCAGGTCGTGCGCGAAGGCGTGGGGTTGTCGTTTTTCTACTACGCACCGAGTACGTCGCTCGTTGCTGTGCCGCTGGCGAGCGATGAAGCACCTTTTATCTTTGAGGAAGTCACGGCGGATTTTCAGGCGGTGACCATTCAGGGCCAGGTTACTTACCGCGTGGCTGATGCCAAGAAGCTGGCCGGGCTGATGAACTTTACGCTCAATTCGCGCGGGCACGGATACGTTTCGGAAGACCCGCAAAAGCTGCCGCAGCGCGTCATCAACACCATCAACGTGCTGGCGCGGGCGGAACTTCAGAAGTTGAAACTGCGCGATGCAATTCAAGCTTCGGACGCGTTGGTGCAAACCGTGCGAAAGGGTTTGGCAACGTCGGGCGAAGTGGCGCAACTCGGCTTGGAGATTCTTGGGTTGAACATTCTTGCCATCAAGCCGACGCCGGAAACGACACGAGCTTTGGAGGCGGAGACGCGCGAGCAATTGCTCAAAGAGGCGGATGAGGCGATTTATGCCCGTCGCAATGCGGCGGTCGAGCAGGAACGCGCCATCAAAGAAAACGAGTTGAACACCGAAATTGCCGTGGAAAACAAGAAGCGGCAAATCCGCGAAGCCCAGATGGAAGCGGAGCGAGTTGTGCAGGAGAAACAGCATCAACTCGCGCAGGCGGACATGGCAGCCAACGTCACGCTTGAAGACAAGCGCAAGCAACTCGTCGCACTGGCCGCGGCCAACGCGAAAGCCGAAGCTGACGTGCGGGCTTACGCGCTCACGACGAGTATGCAAGCCATCAGTTCGGTGGACGCGCGTGTTTTGCAGGCGCTGGCGAGCGTGGGCATGAAACCGGATCAATTGATTGCCGTCGCGTTTCAGGAACTCGCCGGACGAGCGGACAAGATTGGCGAACTCAATATTTCGCCTGACTTGCTCCGCGAATTGATGGGCAAGAAATAGTCCGGCTATGCAACGCCTGACTGAAAACAAAATCATTCTTGTCACGCGCCCTACGCGCGTAGCGGAATTGAAGCGGCGCTTCAACACGCGAACGCAGGCGAAGTTTTACGTCAGCCATCTCGGGCAGGATTTTTCCGACTATGAACGTGAGGATGAGCATTATGCCAACGCGGTCGCGACCGCGCAGCAGTTGCTCTCCGCGTTCGGACGGCTGCAATTGATTGATCGCTCATTCCTCCCGAATTTTGTGTTCGGCCCGCAAGACGTGGTTGTTGTCCTGGGGCAGGATGGGCTCGTGGCTAACACGGTAAAGTATCTCAACGGCCAGCCTGTGATTGGCGTCAACCCCGATCCCGCCCGTTGGGATGGACAACTCCTCCCGTTCCGACTGCCAGACTTGACGAGAGTTTTACCAGAAGTTTTCGCGCGCAAACGCACCATCAAATCCGTGACGATGGCGCAAGCGACTTTGAACACGGGCCAAAAACTTTACGCCGTGAACGACCTCTTCATCGGCCCGCGCTCGCATATTTCGGCGCGCTACAAAATTTCCTTCAGCGGAAAGTCGGAGAACCATTCTTCGAGCGGCATAATCGTTTCCACCGGCGTGGGCTCGACAGGATGGTTTAAGAGCTTGCTCGCGGGCGCATCGGGAATCCTGCAAGGCACTGACACCGCGAAACAGCCGGGACGGACGAAGCTTGTTCCGAAAAGTGAATTTGCCTGGGATGCGGGCTATTTATGTTTCACGGTGCGCGAGCCCTTTCCCAGCAAGACCACGCAAGCCGGGCTGGTTTTCGGACGTGTCACAACCAAGCAATCGCTCGTTATCGAATCACAAATGCCTGAGAACGGAGTGATCTTCAGCGACGGAATCGAGAATGACTTCCTAGAATTTCGTTCCGGCGTGAGA
>JBQCEJ010000310.1:0-3877 GCA_051960355.1 Verrucomicrobiota bacterium
CGTTCAGCACATCCTCGATGTCGGCGGCACTGATGTATTTCAACTGATAAATCTGCGGCGCGAGACTGCCATCGACGACAGGTTCGTCCAGTTGCGCAATCATCGCGGCGATGCCCTCGATGTCTGAGGGAGCCGCCTGGACAATCACCGCGTTGCGTCGGCGATCCGCCACCACTTTCAGCTTCTTGGCAGACTTGCCGGACGGCGCCTGGGACATGAAGTAAACATAGCGTGAGGATGTGTTCTGATCCTGGTTCAGGTCCTGCAACTGCTTCGCGACATCCTGCGCATCCGCATTTTGCAGTGTGAAGGTGCGCATCGTTTTTTCCTGCGCATCTTCCGTGTCCATTCCAGTGACAAACTGGAGAATGGCGCGGAAATTGGATTCGCTCGAAAGGATCAAGAGCGAATTGGATTGCTCATCAGCGGAAATTTCGACGGTGTCCTTGAGTGATTTGCTGTTTCGTTTCTGGTAGAGCGGCCCGATCGCCTTGACCAAGTCCGCGGCCGACACATTCTTCACCGGCAGCACGCGCACGGCGACATCTTCCGGCTTGTCGTTGTCGAGCGTTTCAATCAGCGCGCTGACGGTTCGGATATTGTCATTGTAATCAGTGATGATGAGTTGGTTGGCGCGTTCGTCGATGTCGATGATGGCTTTGTCTGAAAGGGCGGTGCGAATCCGCTCCTTCAAATCCGAAGCTTGGATATGTTCCAATGAAAAAACCTTCACCAGCCGCTGTCGTCCTTCAGGCACCGTCGTCTGCGAAGCGTCCAGCAACTCCGGGCTCATCTTCGGTTCCTTGCTCTCGGGCATGATCAGAATGGATTTGCCGAATTCGATCGCGGTGAATCCTTCCAGGGCCAGCGCCCGGTAAACCAGATTGATCGCCTCGCGCGTGGTCAGCTTTTTCGAACTGGAGATGGTCAACTGACACTGAACCTGCGGATGTTTTACCACGCTTTTGCCGGTGGTCTGCGCCAGCCATTGCACCACCATGTCAATGTTCGCGCCCTGAAAGCTGAGTTGAATCTCATCAGGCGCGTTGGTCTTTGATCCATCCAGATTCGTGCTCGTCATCGCGGACGCGAGTGGTTCCGAGGGAATCCACGTGCCCGACTTTTCGCCGGATGAATCAGATCGAGAAGGTGAATCTGAGTTCATCGGCGGCATGCCGGAAGGCATTCCCATCGGCCCGCCGCCCGAAGGGGAAAATCGAATTTGCGCGGAAACGCCCGCAGGCCAGCCTGCCAGCAGCAGTGCGAGCCCAAGAGCGATCGAACATGCCGGTTTCGCGGTTTTATTTTGGAGTGGTTTCATCAGTCTCTTTTTGTTTGGGCATCAGGCTTTCGCTGCCGTAGCCGTTGAAAATCAGCAGTTCTTTTTTTTGCCCGTTCTCGTCCACCAACACGCGGTTGATTCCGATCCGGATCAATTTCAGTTCCCCCAACGAATCGCCTTCCTTTACGAGGCCGGATTGACCCGTGGCCGACCGCAAAAATGCGCTGTTGCCAGCAATGCCCAGCAATGCCAAGGGCATTGGCCGCATCACGGGGCCGAGCAATTCGCTTTCGCTGATCCGGTCAATGCGCGCTTTCGTGGCAATCGGCAATTCCGGCAAAGGTTTGCCGCCGCCCATTCCGGGCATACCCATCATGGCGAACATGGAACGAGAGCTTGAGGCGGGTTGTTTCAACGAACTCGAAACCACTGCCGTGTTGGTCATCGCGTTTTTGGATGGCAAAAGTGCTGTCGAATTGGTTCCCACTGTTTGAAGCGCCATGCTGTTGCTGCCGACACTGTTTGTGCCAGGCGCATTTGTGGTCGCCACCGCGTTGTTCGTCGCGAGCATTGCGAGCGTCAAGGATGGCACGACATCGGTCGCGGCTGTGGGTGAGGGTATTGTCGCGGAGTTGGTTTTGAGCGCTGGCGACACGACCGGGTTGGTCGCCGCGGCAGTGTTTGCCACCGCGTTTGTGTTCTCATTTTTCAACGCGCCCGCAGAATCGGTGTTCGTTCGCGAATCAGTGTTAGCGCGGTGTGGTAATTGGGTGTGGCCCTTCAGCGGCGAGTTGGTGCCACGCGAACTCTCTTTCGCTTCGGAAGGCGTGTTGTTTGTCGACAGCGACGGCACGGCGGGAATGGTTGCCTTCGCCAGCGGATTGCTGCGCAGAATGGCGCGAACGGTCTGCGTCAGAAGCAGTGCTGCCAACGCGAGGCAAATAATTTTTAGGATGGGTTCGGCTCGATTACGCATGCGGTGGTTCCTCGCTTTTCCACTGGTCAAAATCCAGTATCACAATCGTGAGACTCATCTTCACCATGCCCGGTCCAGTTTTCTCCGGAGTGAACTGAACCGAATCAACGATCATGGGAAACCCGAGCGTCTCCACGCGTTTGAGCAAACCCATGAGCGCCGGCACCTGACCGGTGCCTTCGAATTGCATCGAAGCCAGCTCCTTGCTGGCGGAGCGCGACGGCGATTCCCGAACCGCTCCAATCTGAATCCCGCTGCTCAGGGCGGCTTTTTGAATGGCCGCGCTGGCCTCGCCGATCACGGTGGTTTTTGAGAGCCGGGCGGGATCGAGCTGGAATGTCGCCATGAGTTTTTGCACGCCAGCGGCCCGATCGGCGTAAGGCCGAACGCGGTCGCTCAAAGCTTGAGCCTCCCTGACGAGTCGCTGGTATTCCGTGCGGCGTTTCTGAAGCGGTTTCCAGACAAAGAACAGCGTCAGATAAATCGTGACGCCGATTGTGGCAAAACGAATCAGGCGCTTCTCGCGGTGGGTGATGTTGCGCATGTTGTTTTACTTATTTGGCGGCATGGCACCGGGAGGTAAAAACCCCGCAGGAAATCCAGCGGGCATTGCGCCGGGAGGCATCCCTGCGGAAAAGCCGGCGGACATTCCGCCCGGCGGGCTATCCTTCTTCTTCTTCGCTTGTTCCAGTTCGTCCGCGCTCGGGCCAATCACGAGCGCTTGCAAGGTGCTGAGTGGTTTCCATTGCGCCGTGATGCGGACGTTGACCTTTTGACGGTCGGGCGTGGTCGTCTGTTCTTCCACGGTGACTTTGGCAAAGAACTTGGAATCGATCAGCTTCGTCCGGAAGTCTGCGACCTGATCTCCGTTTCGCATCGTTCCGCGCAAGGCAATTTCGCCGCGCCGATTCATCGTTAGCGAGTCGATCTTCGCTCCCTGCGGCGCTGCTTTGGCAAAGAGATAAAGCGCGTCGAGATATGGCGGCTGGTTCTGCTTGAGAAATTGCAAAAAGCCCAACTCACGATCAATCGTGGTGAGTTGTCCGGACTTGGCCTTGAATTCTATCAGCTTTTTTACCAGCCGCGGTTTGAGCAAAAGCGCTTTCGCATACGGCAACAGCGCGAGGCCGAACACGAGCGCGGCAGCGATCACGGCCCACTTCATGGGCGCCCGGGAATTCAAGTGTGTCTTGCCGTGGGCCGGTTGCGATTCAAACAGCAGCAAAGAAGCGCCGCCGGATTCAACGGATTGTTTGATTCCGCAAATCGCACTGGATCGTCCCTTGCCCGGCGTGATTGGCAACGGCGCGCATTCCAGGTCGTTGCTGAAACATTCGTTGACGCATTTTGAAATGGCAGCGAAGTGGACATCTGAACCGGAGACGAAAAGTCGTTTGCCGGACCAACTGCCATTGAGCGCTTTCGTCAAAGAGTCCAGGGCTGGCGGTGACAGGTTCGGCTGCCCGTTGTGCAAAGCGAGCGTGCGGACCTGGCTGGGAACGCCGTTGTTGAACAGGACGAGTTCTGAATGGGAATCTGCTACGTCGAGAATGCCGTAAGACCCAGCCGCTTGCGGGCAAATCGCGCTTCGGGCCAATGCCGCCAGCGTGAACAGCGGC
>JBQCEJ010000311.1:0-4914 GCA_051960355.1 Verrucomicrobiota bacterium
CTCCGCCGATGAACTGAACATTTCCCGAACCCAAATGGTCCATCTGCTCAATGACGATCTGGCCCGGGAATATCAGGCGATCATTGCCTACACCGTTTACAGCCAGGCGATCAAAGGCGCCGAATACATGGACATCGCCCAGGAACTGGAACAGCACGCGGCGGAAGAACTCGATCATGCGCTGAAAATCGCCAAACAAATAGATTATCTGGGCGGAATGCCGGCCAGCACGCCCAAGCCCGTGAAGATCTCGGATGATCCCGTCGTGATGCTCAAGGCGGACCTCGAGAATGAGCGGGAAACCATTGCTCAATATCGGCAGCGTATTCGCCAGGCCGAAGCCATGGGAGAATTTGCCTTAAGCGAAACGCTGCGGGCAATCATCGTTCAAGAACAGGAGCACGAAATGGATTTGTGCAACGCTTTGGGCATCGATGTGCCACCGCCCAAAAGCGTTCCCTCGCCCTTGTGAGTCCGCCAGACCGGTCGCATGCGGTCCGAAAGCTCGCTCAAGTTGCAATTCCGCGCGTCATCGTTATTCTTTCGCGATATGACCAAGGCAGATCGAGCGCCGATGGATCCGGAATTAAGGCGACGCATTCAGGAGTTGATTGATTACAAAGGCGGCGGCTCCAATCAGGAGAGCGTTGCCGACATCATCGAAAGCGCTCTGAAGATTCTGAAGGACGTTCAGGACAGCGGCGACGTTCGAGTAATCAAGACTGCCATTCGCGAATTGCGCTATGCATTCAAGTTGTTCGCGCCATACGCCGGCGCGCGGAAGGTGACCATTTTCGGTTCCGCCAGAACGCAACCCGCCAAACTCGAATATCATCAGGCGCTTGAGTTTGGCCGCAAGATCGCCGAGGCCGGATTCATGGTCATCACTGGCGCGGGCGGCGGTATCATGCAAGCCGGCCATGAAGGCGCCGGCCCGGAAAAAAGCTTCGGGGCAAACATCCGCCTGCCTTGGGAACAAAGTGCGAACCCGGTGATTCGCGAAGACAAGAAGCTGATCACCTTCAAATATTTCTTCACGCGCAAACTGATCTTCATCCGCCACTCGGACGCCATCGCGCTTTTCCCCGGCGGCTTCGGCACCATGGACGAAGGCTATGAAGCGCTGACCTTGATGCAGACGGGCAAGAGCCAGTTGATGCCGCTGGTGCTGGTGGATCGTCCGGGCGGCACGTATTGGAAAACCTGGGACAAACACGTTCGCGAACATCTGATGCGCGATCAGCTGATCTCGCCGGACGATTTAAACCTGTATCGTATCACCGACAACACCGACGAAGCGGTGAAAATCATCACGCGCTTTTACCGGAACTTCCATTCCAGCCGCTTCGTAAAGGACCTGTTTGTGATTCGTCTCAAACATGAACCGACGGAGACGGCGATTGAGGCGATGAACGAGGATTTTGCCGACATCATCACCGGTCCGCCGATCCGATCCATTCCACCGACGCCCGACGAAATCGAAAACAACGACAATGTCGAGTTGGCGCGAATTGCCTTCGGGTTCAACCGCCGGGATTACGGGCGCTTGCGGCAGATGATTGACGTCTTGAACAGTCTTTAGGCGTGTCGAGAGCCCGGGTTGCTGCATGGAACCTACAAGCGATTTCTTCAACCGCACCGGTTCCCGGTTCTGCCAGCTCGCGTTACGATTATTACCCGAGTGTCGAACGAGAGAGTTCGTGTCATATTCTTGTTACCCTCTCTCAGCAATCCACGACTAGAGAAGGATGCACCTTGTGAACATTAAGCGATTTTCAGAACCGACCCGGCGGAAGCACGCCCGGGGCGGAGGCTGCGATTGCTTGTGTCAACCTCGCCTCGCACCATGAAATTTGAGGACCTGCCCATCCGGAGCAAAATCATGGCGGCGATTTTGTTGACCAGCATCACCGTGGGGGTCCTGACAGCAATCGCCTTCATCGCTTCCGATTTACTCACGATCCGCCAAGACACGATCCGTGAATTCTCCAGCCTGGCCAGGGTCGTTGCGGAAACCAGTGCCCCGGCCGTGACTTCCAATGACGTCCCGCGCGCTCACACGCTCCTGGCCTCATTGCGGTCTGAACGGCAGGTGCTCGCAGCAGCGCTTTACGGTCGTTCCGGAAAACTGCTTGCGACTTATCCCACGAACGCCGCCTCCAACGGATTTCCCGCAAGGCCGGCTCCGGCGGATGGTTATCAGGTCGACCATTCGCAAATGCTGTTCTTTGAACCGGTCATTCAGAACAATGTCCGCTCCGGCACTCTCTTCCTGCGCGTGGACCGAAGGCTTTTTTACGATGGTCTGCAACGGTATGCCTTGCTCTCGGCTGTGATTCTCCTGGCGTCCATGATCATCGTCTGCCTGCTCTCCAACCGGCTCCAGCGGAACGTTTCCGAACCGATCCTGGCATTGATCGGCACGACTCGAAGGGTTTCCGAATGGGGCGATTACTCCGTGCGCGCCAGCAAGATCAACAACGATGAACTCGGGTTGCTGACCGAGGCATTCAACCAGATGCTTTCCCGCATTCAGGACCAGACCGTCGCCCTTCAGGAGAACGAAAGTCGCCTTCGTCTCGCATTGGAAGCGGCGAACACCGGAACCTGGGATTGGAACGTCAAGACCGGCCAGATCACGTGGGACGATCGCACGGCCTCGCTGTTCGGCCAGAAGCCCGGAGCATTCGGTGGCACCTACACAAATTTCATGGAGTTTGTTCATCCCGCAGACCGCAAGATGCTTGAATCGCTCCTCACCCAAGCCATTGCGGAGAAGAAAGAGTTCACTTCCGAATTCCGCATTCTCTGGTCGGAGACTTCGGTCCGCACCATGTTCTCCAAAGGCCGCGCCTTCTATGACGAGCAGGGAAAAGCCACGCGCATGACCGGTGTGATCCAGGACATCACCGAGCGCAAGCAAAGCGACGACGCCCGGCGTCAGTTTGCCGCGATCGTGGAATCGACCGACGACTCCATCGTCGGCAAAGAACTGAACGGCATCGTCACCAGCTGGAACAAATCGGCCGAGCGCATCTTCGGTTACACGGCTGCGGAAATCCTGGGCCAAGGCATTGAACGGATCGCACCGCCAGAAAACGCGGGATTCGAAGAACGGGTGCTGGCGGCTGTGAAACGCGGCGAGACACGCCTTTACGAGACACAGCGCGTGCGGAAGGACGGAAAGCGCATTGATGTTTCGCTCACGGTTTCGCCGATCCGGAATGCGGAAGGCACGGTCGTGGGCGCCTCCTCGATTTCACGCGACATCACCGAGCGCAAGCTCGCGGAACAGGCGTTGCGGGAAAGCCGGGCGCGTCTCTCCGGCATCATTGACTCGGCGATGGATGCCATCATCAGCGTGGATTCCGACCAGCGAATCACGGTCTTCAACAACGCGGCCGAGGCGATGTTTCGTTGCAGTACCTCGGAAGCACTCGGTCAACCGCTCCAGCGTTTCATCCCGGAGCGCTTCCGGAAGAAGCACGATTCTTCATTCAAGGAATTTGAGAAATCGGGAACAACCAACCGCGCCCCCAATCATTTGCGCCCGCTCGCCGGCTTGCGAGCGAACGGCGAGGAGTTTCCCATAGAAGCCTCGATTTCACATATCGAAGTTGCCGGTCAACAGATCTACACGGTGATTCTGCGCGACATCACCGAACGCATGGAAGCGCAGCAGGCGCTCGAACGGCAGGCGGGCATTCTACGCGAGCAGGCCCAGATGCTGGATCTCGCGAACGTGATGGCGCGCGATCTTTCGGATCGCGTCATCCTTTGGAACACCGGCATGGAGAAAATGTACGGCTGGTTGCGCAGTGAAACGATCGGGCAAGTTTCTCACGCGGTTCTCCAAACCCGCTTCCCCATTCCCCTGGAGGAAATTCAATCCAAACTCAACCAACACGGCTCTTGGGAAGGAGAAATCATCCACACCCACAAAAACGGCCAGCAAATCATCGTCAACAGCCACTGGGTCCAACACAAGAATCCCAACGGAAAACCAATCGCCATCCTTGAAATCAACACGGACATCACCGAACGGAAGCGCGCCGAGCAGGAAATTCTCCGGATCAATGCCGAACTGGAACAACGCGTCCGGGAACGAACGGCCGAACTGATGGTCGCCAACCAGGAACTCGAAGCTTTCACCTACTCGGTCGCCCACGATCTGAGGGCTCCGCTCCGCCACATTGACGCGTTCACCAAGATCATTTTCGATGACTTCGCCAGCGCTATCCCGCCGGAAGTGCAGCGGTATCTCGAAAACATCCGCAAAGGCAGCCAGAACATGAATCAACTGGTGGATGATCTGCTGAACCTGGCGCGAATCGGCCGGCAGGAACTCAAACGTGAAATCACTCCTCTCAGTTCCGTCGTGCAACAGGTCATCAGCGAACTCAAACGCGAGACGGCCAACCGCAAAATCGAGTGGCACATTCGCCCCCTGCCCGCCATCGAAACCGATCCCGGCCTGATCAAGCAGGTGTTCGTCAACCTCTGTTCCAACGCGGTGAAATACACCCGACCCCGCCCAGCCGCCGTGATCGAAGTCGGACAACTCCCTTCCGCCGGACCGGAAATTTTCTACATCCGCGACAACGGCGTCGGGTTCAACATGAAATACGTGGACAAACTCTTTGGCGTCTTCCAACGCCTCCATCGCGCGGATGAATTTGAAGGCACCGGCGTCGGCTTGGTCACCGTCGAACGCATCATCCGCAAACACGGCGGCCAAATCTGGGCGGAAGCGGAACTGGACCGAGGCGCCACCTTCTACTTCACGTTGCGCGGGCATCCGTTGCGATCGCTTCCGACCCGCCTGCCGCTGAAGGATTGAGCCGGATTCGGCATGCCCCGGGGGGTGGATCCTGACACAGCCCCCGTTACCCATTCAGGATGTGCGCGGCGGTT
>JBQCEJ010000312.1:0-9497 GCA_051960355.1 Verrucomicrobiota bacterium
AGAGGCAAATCTCGACCAACTTTTCCGCGAAGGTTTGGATCGCAGCAAATACGAATTCTGGGCGAAGTTTCCGGATGCCAGCGGCCTCGTGGGACAGTTTTCCATGGGCAATGAACCCAGCTTTCACATTCCCTATATTTACAATCACCTGGGCGCGCCGTGGAAGACGCAGAAATCCGTTCGCATGCTGCTCGACACCTGGTTCACCGACACGGTGTTTGGCATTCCCGGCGATGAAGACGGCGGCGGCATGACGGCTTTTGTGGTGTTCTCCATGATGGGCTTTTATCCCGTGACCCCTGGCGTGCCAGTCTATGACCTCGGCAGCCCGGTATTCAATCGCGTCACCATCCGGCTCAAAAACGGCAAGACGTTCAAGCTGATTGCCAGGGACAGTTCAGCGGATAACAAATACATTCAAAGCGCGAAGCTCAACGGCAAGCCGCTGAATCAAATCTGGTTTCGCCACGCAGACATCGCCAACGGCGGCACCTTGGAATTGCAAATGGGCAACACGCCAAATCGTGCGCTGGGCATTTCGCCGGAATCATTGCCGCCCAGTTCCACCGAAGTTGCGCCTGAAATTGCCGCGCATTGAAGTTGAACGCGCTGAGTCGCGCCAACGGTTGTTCTGCCAAGCCGTGTCTGACATCAACGCAACTGGGCAGGCGTAGTTCAACAGGCGGCCGTTCAATTTGGCTAAGTGGGTGTTGTCCTCATTTTACGATTTCATGTGCGGCCTATGCTTGTAATACCAAGAAAGGTGGTGCCAAGTGCCTGTCCAAAAGCTCAAGGATTTCCTGGACCGTGAACATGTAAAATACGTCACGATCACGCATTCTCCCGCGTTCACAGCTCAGGAGATTGCCGCGACGGTGCACGTTCCGGGCAAGGAACTGGCCAAAACCGTGGTCGTGCATCTGGATGGACGGATGGCAATGGCGGTTTTGCCGGCCAACCAGAAAATCGTTTTATCGGAGCTGCGTGATGCAGCCGAGGGCGAGCGGGCGCAGTTCGCGGTGGAGGGCGAATTCGAAAATTTGTTTCCTGATTGTGAAACCGGCGCCATGCCTCCGTTTGGCAATCTGTATGGAATGGATGTCTATGTGGCCGCGCCTCTCGCTGAGGATGAGGAAATTGTTTTCAACGCGGGATCGCACACGGAACTCGTGAAAATGCGCTTCGGCGATTTTCAGCGATTGGTGAAACCCAAAGTGGCCAACTTCACGACGTGACCGCGGCCGAATCCTGACCGGCGCTTGATCGAAATGAGAGAACGCACCTCCTTGGTGGAACGGATCGAAAACGAGGAAAGGTGATTTATGAAATACGACAAATTTTTAGGACAGGTGCAACATCGCGCCCAACTCCCGTCTGAAGGCAAAGCGGTGAGTGCCATTCGCGCGACGCTCGAAACCCTGGCGGAACGATTGACAGCTGAAGAGGCCAAAGACCTGGCGGCGCAGTTGCCACGGGAAATTGCCGTTTACCTGGCCATCTTGCCGGAATGGCACGCGCAACGGTTTTCGCTCGAGGAATTTTTCCAAAGGGTCGCCGCCCGCGAGCCGACGCATCTGCCCGAGGCGATCGACCATGCGCGCGCGGTGATTGGGGTGCTCAACGAAGCGGTTTCGTCGGGCGAGATGCGGGATGTCTGCGCACAGTTGCCGGAGGAGTTCCGTTCGTTGATGGAGCCGGAAATCAAACAGAGTTAACATCAATCAAAGGAGGCATTATGGCTGTGGTGAAGGTCATCGAAATCATTGCGCAATCCCCCAAAAGCTGGGAGGAAGCAGCGCAGGAAGCTCTCAAGGAAGTGGAAAAAACGATTCAGGACGTCCGCTCCATCTATGTCCGCGATCTTCAAGCCAAGGTGGAGAACGGCAAAATCGTTGAATATCGGCTGAACGCCAAAATCTCCTTCGCCGTGAAAGATACTCAGCGCGAGAAATAATGTTTGGCTGGCGCGTGCGTTTCCAGATGGCCTGGGCTCGGCTTTCAAACGGCCGATGGATACGTGTCCGGCAGTTCACCCTTGTCCCATTCAGCCGTGCGTTCCAGCGGTTCGACCGCTCGGGTGTGATCGAAATGGATCACGGCATCGAATTGTTGGCTTAACCGGGCATGGAAATAGTGACTCCAACGTTCTGTTTCCGGACGATAAATCACTCCAATCGCGCGTTGCAGCAGCGGCAAGGCAAGTTGGCGCACCAGCCTCGGCTGATCGTGTAGAGCGAGCAAAAAATTTTCCTCGCTCACGTTGTGAAACAGGTCTTCCCAGCTTCCTGGCATCCCGGGACGAACACGTTTGCGTTGAGCCACGCCGCCCCAATCAGAAGCCGCCGTCACTGTCCCCGAATGCGTGCTGAAGCCGACCAGCACGGCCTCCCCGCCATGACGTTCCCGCACGAGTTGGCCCACATTGAGTTCGCCGCGTTCGGTCATATCCGTCGCCCGCGCATCGCCCAAATGAGAGTTGTGCGCCCATACGATCGCTTTGGGGTTTTCGCCTTGTTCCTCCAGATGCGCCATCAGTTGGTCCAGAGTATCGACCATGTGTTGGTCGCGTAGATTCCACGTGTTGGGCCGTCCCCGATACATGGCTCGATAATAACGTTCGGCGTTCTGGGCGACCCGGGCGTTTTGCAGTGCGAAGAAGAGTTCATCCGCAGCAATCCGGCCGTCGTGACTCAGGAAATCCGCCGCGTGTCGTTGCAGTTCGACCAACTCCTGGACCACGGCGCTTTCGCACGAGTATGAAGGACTTTGGCTGGCCAACATGCCGTAGGTTTGAGGTTCATCACCGAAATGTTCAAAGCAACCGTAGCGCTGCCGGGCTTCAGCCGCGGCCTTTGGATCAATTCGCTCCAGGTAATGAATCACCGCATCCATCGAGCGATACAGACTGTAAAGGTCGAGCCCGTAAACTCCGACTTTCGGTTGTTGGCGTCCGACGCTTTCGTTGTGACTGCGCAACCAGCCGACGAGATCAAGGATTTCGGCATTGCGCCACATCCAGACCGGAAACCGCTCAAAGCTCGCCAGGGCCTCCGCGGCATCGTGATCGGCCCGGCCGCCGCGAATGTAGCGATTCACCCGCAGCGCATCGGGCCAATCCGCTTCCCAGGCGATCACTGAAAAATGCTTCTCGCGAATGAGGCGCTTCGTGATTTCCGCGCGCGCCTTGTAAAACTCATGCGTTCCATGCGTTGCCTCCCCGAGCAGCACATAACGGGCGTCGCCAATGATCTCCATCAAAGGATCATAATCCCGCGGGGCGCCCGTCAGAGGATGAACGGCCTCATGTATCAGTTGCAGGTTCAAATCAGTTTCGCGGGCTGGCATAGGCGACTTCCGGCTAAGGTATGATCGGGTTTGGGCGTCGGTTTTTCATGAGCCACTTCGCGCTTGCGCGACTCCACGCGCTGCACTCGTCGCAGGTGAGCGGCGTGGTTCAACAATGCTGATACTTCTTCATCGGTGGTCTGGGTGAAATCTTCATACCAGTTGCCCACCGCGAAAAAGGGCTCGGGCGTTTTGCCGCAAATCATTTCGTCCACTTCATCTCGAAAGCGTTCGCACGTTTCGCGTGCGGCCACGGGCACCGCAACCACGATTTCCGCCGGTGCAAACTGCCGCAACGCTCGCACCGCCGCGCGCATGCTGGAGCCGGTTGCCATGCCGTCGTCCACGAGAATGATCCGATGATCGGCTATGGGCGGCGGTTCGCGATTTCCTCGATATAATTTCTCGCGCCGATGCAGTTCCGTCAGTTCCTCGGCGGCAATCATATCAATGGCGCGCTTGGGAATGTTCAGGCGCTGCACGATGTCCTGGTTAAGCACCGAAGCGCCGCCGCTCGCAATGGCGCCCATGGCCAATTCCGCGTAGCCCGGCACTCCCAGTTTCCGCACGATAAAAACATCCAGGGGGACTTCGAGTGCGATGGCAATTTCGTAACCGACCGGTACACCGCCGCGCGGCAAGGCGAGGACCAGCACATCGGGTTGATAGGCATAATGCGTCAGCTTGCCGGCGAGATACTGGCCGGCAGCTTTGCGATTCTTGAACAAAGTCATCATTGCCTTTTGAATTTTTCCCGTTCCACCGTGAATGAGAGCACTGCCAACATATTCGGCCGTCGAGAGGCCCCAAGGTGGATGAACACCCAATCTAAGACGACGAGCGCTTCTGCCACTTGACTTCTCCTCACGCCGGGTTTGTGAACCGGCGCTATTCCGTGGTGATGCTTTGCTCGGCGGCCGCGCTTTTCGATTCGGCAATGAAATCATGTTCGCGCTCGCGAATCACCAGCACCGGGCAGGGCGCGTTGCGGACAACGCGTTCGGCAGTGCTCCCGATCAGCATTCGGCTCAAGCCGGTGCGGCCTTGATTGCCGATGACGATGAGGTCGCTGTTGCTTTCCCGGGCGGCTTCGGTGATCTCGTAATGGGCGGCCGTTCCGTTTCGAACGACGGCTCTTACCGAGACGCCCGAGCCCACTTCATCACGCCATTCCATCAGCTGTTTGGATGTTTCTTCGTGGTAAGCGGCGGTGAACTCCTGGCCTTCAAACACCAGCATCTGCGGCGGCGGCGGCACAGAAATGATCACGTGCAGCAAGAGCACCTCGGCATTGAACTGCTTGGCAAAGGAAGCGGCGTAATGGAGCGCCTTGTGCGAACAGTCCGAGAAATCCACGGGCACCAAAATCTGTCTGAGGCGCACTTCCGGCAACGATATGGCGGGCAGGGTGGAATCGCGCGAGCCCATTTCAAGGACGACCTTGTGCGAGCGACCGGTAGCTTTCACTTTCATAATCTCCTCCTGGTTGACTGCACGCGGAAATCGGCCAAGGGCTCAGCTTGCAGTCGCGTCCCCCCTTTTTCGAAAGCAAGCCTCGAATCGATGGTTCAGGATTTCAAACCCGTTGCGCCTCCCTCCTGACGATTTCCCCAGACGAATCACCTTCAATCCGAGTGAGTCTTCAACCTTGGTTCTAACGTAGGACGATTCCTTCATTGCGCAACGGGGTATATAAATCTATCGGCACGGGTTGAATAGCCGGCGAAAACGTTGGAGGGTAATGTCACAAGGAGTTCCAAGTTCATGATGCAACCCAGGCTTCAAGATTCGAGTCCACCGCCGCCCGCGCACGAGTTCAGTCGAACCGTTGTGGATCAACTCACCGCTCGCGGGATCCTGGCGACTACGCTCGAACCCCGCTCCTGTATGAAAGGATGATGCATGTATACAACGCTTTCCTTGCACGCGGGCGATGGGTTGATCCTTGTGGATACGCAAAACGATTTCCTGCCGGGCGGCGCGCTGCCGGTGCCGCATGGCGATGAGGTCATTCCGGTCCTGAATCGCTACATCGCTTTGTTTGAACGCCATACCTTGCCCATCTTTGCCACGCGCGATTGGCATCCGCCGGATCATTGCTCGTTTCTTACGCACGGTGGAACCTGGCCGGAACACTGCATCCGATCCTCTCCGGGCGCAGCGTTTGCGCCTCAGTTGAAGCTGCTTCCGTCCACTCAGATTATTACGAAACCTTCGCTTCCGGAGGTGGAGACCTATTCGCCCTTTGAGGGCACCGACATTCTCGAGCGCTTGCATGCGTCCAAAATTTCACGGTTGTTCATTGGCGGCCTGGCTACGGACTATTGCGTGCTCCAAACCGTGTTGGATGCGCGTAAGAATGGGTTCGAGGTCTGCTTCCTCCGTGATGCGATCCGCGCGGTGAACGTGCAGCCAGACGATGGTGCAAAAGCCGAGCAGGCGATGAAAAATGCCGGCGCAGTGCCGATTCAATTGAAGCAGATCGCGGAGTGGAGCATCGAGTCGAGCGCGCTACTGACCGACCTTTATGAGCTGACCATGCTGCAAGGCTATTTCAGACACGGCATGGAAGAGACCGCAGTCTTCGAGTTTTTCGTGCGCGATCTGCCAGCCGATCGCAACTTCCTTCTGGCCGCCGGATTGGAGCAGGTGTTGCAATTTATCGAAGAACTCCGGTTCGATGCGGAGGAACTGAAGTGGCTTGGCGACACGCAAAATTTTGGGTCTGAGTTCCTCGACTATCTGAGCCGGCTGCATTTTACCGGGGAAGTGGATGCCATGCCGGAAGGAACGGTGTTCTTTGCTCAGGAACCGATCCTGCGCGTCAGCGCTCCGTTGCCGCAGGCGCAACTGCTCGAAACCCGGGTTGTAAATCTCCTCCAGTTCCAAACGCTGATCGCTTCCAAAGCCGCGCGCTCGGTTTTGGCTGCGCCGGGAAAACTGCTGGTCGATTTCGGATTGCGTCGCGCTCACGGAGCCGAAGCGGGCTGCCTGGGCGCGCGGGCCAGTTATCTGGCGGGATTCACTGCCACTTCCAACGTTCTGGCCGGGCGACTGTTTGAAATTCCACTCTCAGGCACCATGGCGCATTCGTTCGTTCTGGCTTATTCCGATGAAGTGGAATCGTTCCATCGCTTCGCCGACGCCAATCCGCAAGGGATCATGTTGATCCTGGACACCTACGACACGGAAGCGGCGGCGCGAAGAATCGTGGCGCTCGCTCCGCAATGGAAAGCCGAGGGGCTAATCATCCACGGCGTGCGGCTCGACAGTGGTGATCTCGCCGCGCATGCGTTTGCGGTCCGGGAGATTCTTGATTCCGGCGGCTGGGGAGACGTGCACATTTTGGCCAGCGGCGGACTTGATGAGCATGAAATTCAATGGCTGCTTGAAGCCGAGGCACCGATCGATGGTTTTGGAATTGGCAGCCGACTGGATACTTCGGCCGACGTGCCGTATCTGGTTTGCGCTTACAAGCTGCAGGAATACGCGGCTCATCCCACGCGCAAGCGCTCCGAGGGAAAAGCGACCTGGCCTGGGCGAAAACAGGTTTACCGGCTGCGCGATCGCAATGGACGCATGACGCGCGACGTGGTGAGTCTGGAAGATGAGACGCATGAAGGCGAGCCGCTGCTGGAACCCGTGATGCGCGAAGGGCGTCGAGTCGCCCCGCCGGCTTCTCTGGCGGAAATCCGCGAGCGAGTGCGCGTGCAACTGGCGAGCCTGCCGCCGCCGTTGCGACGGTTGGAGCCGGCCCGCCGTTATCCGGTGGAAATCGCGCGATCAATTCAAACCCTGGCGCGGGCGTTGGACGAGGAACATGAATACGCGAGCCGTTGAGCTTGCACGCGGATCAAAATGAAAAGCCCGGACCAGTTGGTCCGGGCTTTTGCATGAGAATCGGCGAATTATTTCGCGGGAGCCGTAGCGGCATCGACCGCCGCGTCGGCGGAAGTTTTCGCCGCTGCGGCCGAGGTTGCGGCGGCTTGAGCGGATTGTTTCACAGCGTCGGCAAGGGCCTTGTCGGCTGCGTCCCGGTCGGCTTTCGCTTTGTCTCTTTGCTCCTGCACTTTGTCTGGAATCCTTCCATACTTTTCATGCGTCCAGCGCCAGAGCCGTCCTTCGCCGTCGTTCAGGAATGAATAAATCCACCAGGCAAAGAACAAGACCATGAGGATTTTTGGCCAGAGGCTTGATTTCTCAGCGTATTTGTCGGTCGCGTCCACTGAGGAACCGGGCGGCAGTTTGGCAATGCCTGTCAGGCTGGTGCCAAACGGAACATTGACCTTGGCCTTGGCATTCACTGCCCAGCCGTTCGCGTCGAGGATCGGGCCCAGGTTGCGCTTGCGCACTTTCATGTAGGCCAGGATCAGCGACGGACCGGAGATCAACAGCATCAGTCCACCCAAAATGAGCGGCAGTTGCCATGGAGGAATGCCTTTGAACAGGCCCAGGAAGTAGCCGGCCGCAGTGCCGATCGCGCCAAAAGCGACGCTCAATGCCGCCACGGTTCCGATATCCACTTTCTTGGGCTCTTCCTTTTTAAGCTTGTCGGCATTGGCAGCCGATTCTGCGGTCTTGGCCAGCTTGGCATCGGCGGCGGCATCCGCAGCGGCGGCGCGCTTGGCGATCTGCTCTTCAATCATGCGCACGAGCTTTTTGTAAGGCATCCAAAACGCCTGACGCAAGCTGATCGGATTGGCCAGGATCTTGGTGATCGTGGCGTCGAAATCGCGACCTTTGCGATCGTAGAAAACGCCGTTGCGCCCGACCATCAGGTTGTCATCGTCGCCTTGGGAAAAGATCGCGACGATGGTTTTCTTTTCGCCTGTGGCCTTGCGGACGCAATCGCAGTAGGCGAGGTAAGCGCCGGCCAATCCGGCCATGCTGGCATGTCGGCCAGCATCTTCGACCGGCAGGCAGAGATGGCACGAACGTTGATCGAGATACAAGATTCCGCATTGAAAGATGGCGGGTTGAACTCCGGCGTAAAGGTCTTTGAAGTTAACGAAGTTCAGGCACAACTTGTGCAGGTCGCGAACATAGCGGACCAGCTTTTCAACGTTGCCAATCCCCGTGGCTTCCAATTCAAGGGCTTTGTCTTTGGCGATCAGCGAGTTCACTGAATCCTTGGCCGAGCTGCCGAGAATGGCGCGAACCCTTTGGATGCCGAGCTTCTCAATCACTGCGCCGGCCTTGCTGGCATTCCAGGTTTCGAACGCAGCGAGTTTGGCTTGCAACGCCAGCCAATCGGTTTCGGTGAGTTCGCTCACATCACCGAGCAGCGGCTTTACTGCACTGGCATGCAGGGTGGCCACAGCGGCTGCGTGCGCTGGATTGATGGCGCCTTTGAGTGGCAGGGCTTTGCCGGGGGCGATGTGTGTCAGCGGAAAACTGGCAATCTCGGCCGCAGTGATGCTCAAATCCTGGGCGGCGATGGCGAGATATTCCTCTTCTTTGCGGTTGAGAGCGGTGATCGCGCGCGGATCGTAGGCGGCAAGCCGGCAACGACCGAAGTAATCGTCCACCTTGGCTTTGATCGCCTTGACCGCAGCGGCGGCGGCGGCCGTTCCCGGGCCAGCTGGCAGAAGCTCGGCAGCATTGGCTTCTCCTTGCTTGGTCCAGGTTTCAAACGCGACGCAAGCGGCAAAGAATGCATCGGCTTTGGCCTGATCAATGCCGGTTTTGCCGGAACGATCAGCGACCGTTCCCAGGCAAGCCGCGATGTCGTTGATCACGGCCTTCGTCGCTTCATCACTGGCGGATTCAGGAATGATCACGCCGTCGCCATTGAAAACGGTATTGATGAAAATCTTATTGGCGTCTGATGCGTCCGCCAGGGAAATGGCGGTGGCATCTTTCTGGCCGAGGTTGATGGCAATCTGCCGGGCTGAGGCCAGCAGTTGTTTGCCTTCAGGCGTCGCATCGCTGATCGAGTCGAAGGGCAGAGAGTCGCCGCCTTTGACGAGGTCATCTGGGTTTTTGAGCATGGCCCCGGCCCATTTCACGGCGGCAATGAGTTCAGGAGCGCGAATGCGTCCGTCTTTGTCGCTGTCGATGAGCACGAGTGTTTTGGGATCAAACTCAAGGCCGGCCGTCGGACAGGCGAGCGCGACCCAGAGTTTTTGGTCGAGCTTGTCGAGGTTCATCAG
>JBQCEJ010000313.1:0-13301 GCA_051960355.1 Verrucomicrobiota bacterium
GTGTTGGTCATGTAACTCCAGGCCGGGTCGGTCAGGCTGTTCTTGTAAGCGATTCGATAAGCGCTTCCGTTCGTGCTGGCCCACGAGAGCGTCGGACCTGCCGGCGTCATTTGGAACGCCGGCTTACTGACGATGTTGCCCGCAATGGTGACCGTTGCATTGCCCGGCGCAGCGACGTTGTAATTCGCATTCGTTGCAATCGTTGCCATCGCCGTTTTTGCATCCACGATGTTCGTCGAGGCGCTGGGCGCGATCGTAAGTGTCGCACTGGTCGCACCCGCCGGAATTGTCACCGAGGGCACGGCGATAATGCCTTCCACCGCTGGAGCGGTTTGCGGTTGGACGGTATCGGTCGCATTGCCGCTGAGGGAATAAGCCACCGACAGCGACGAGGTCGTGCTGCCAGTGCGTGTGAAGGTGAACACGCCCGGACTGTTGCCGACCACGGAACCGTCTTTGGCCGTGATGCTGACGGTCGGAAGCGTTGTGTTCGTATTGGTGGAACCCGTGCCGCCGCCGGTCGGGGTGTTCGTCGTGGACCCGGAATTCGTATTGGAACCCGAGGTCGTGTTGGTGACCGACGGATTCAGCAAGCCCGCCGCGTCCCAGGTGGCGCGTCCGCCGTTGAGCGTGAAGCCCATTCCCGTGACGGTCTTTCCTTCCAAGCCCACTTGGCTCGCGGGCACTTTCAGTTGCACCCATTGACCAGCGGCTGGCATCGGTCCCACCTGCTTGCGGCTGACCGTTCCATCGGTTCCGTAGGCGATATTGTTGGCGCCCCAGTAAGCCCGATGTTCCCAGGAGCTGCCGTCATACCATTGCAACATCGCCTCGCTCGGCGGATTGGCCGGATCGAGATAGATGTAGGCATAGAGCACGGTGCCGGTTTCCACGTTCATGGTCGCCGTCGCATCCTTGAAGAAATGCTGATGCGTTCCTGATACCAGCGCCGACTGATGCGCCATGCTGCCAGAGGTGGGCGACGGATTGCTGGTGACCCAGGTCCACGAATCGCCGCCGTCAGTGCCGTCCTTGGCACCGGCGGGGAGGTTGTCATCCACCCAGATGATGTTCGCCGTTGTGGCGGTGAAGTTGGTCGCGGCAAAGATGCGGCGTCCATCCGGCAACTGCGCCTCGGCTTCGATCCATTGCGAACCGCTGTTCTTGGGTGTGAAGGTGAACGATGAGCCCATGGCGGGTTCGCCATCGCGTGTTTCCCAGGCGATGCGCGCGCTGCTCAAGTCCACTCCCGGCGCTTGCAACGTGAAGGTGATAGGGCCGACCAGCGTTCCCGAGGGAATGTTGATCTGACCTTGAACCGCTTTCCACGGCTGCGTCTTGAGCCCGGTTTGCGCGGCGACAAACGCATACGTGGCCAGGCTGCGGGCTTGCAGGAAGGTGACGAATTCCGTGCTCACGTTCCAGCTATCCGCCCAGCGATCATAGTAAGGATGCGGGGCCACCGTGGCGCCGTCCGACGGGAAGGTCAGCGCGCCGAGTGAGCCTTTGTAAAGATCCAGATAGCTGAAGCCATACTGAATATTTCCGATCGGCTCGCCGGTGGGCGGCATGATGCGCCGGTCGTTGGCGCCGTACTGACTGACGGCGTCGCGTTCGCGTTTCCAACCCATGCCGGTCACGTAGGAAACGTTCACAGGATTACAACCGCCTTCGAAGTTCATGTTGGCGAGGATCGCCATCATGTAATCCGCTTTCGGCGTAATCTGGTACGCGGTGGTCAGGTCGAATGTCTGTTCACCGGAGAAGTACCAACCGGCGCCCTGAACGTGCTTGGTCGCTTCGGGGAAACTCGTGCCGTAGGCATTCTGCTTCGACCAAAGAACCATGTCATCGCCCGCGGCGGTGATTACCGATTCGCACTTAGCGAGGTAAGCGGAATTGATCTGGCTCGCCTGCAAACGTCCGCTGCGAACCGCGAATGCGTAATCGCGCACGGCATTGCCGTAAGACAGGAACAAGCGCCACCAGCCCCAACGGAAGGTCGCGGGATTAGTCGGATCCGGAAACCACTGGAACAAGGTGTTTTGATATTGCGCATCGCCAGTCGCCACAAACATGGCTGCGGCGGCCCAGGCCAGTTCGTCCTGGTCAGCGAAGTCATCGCCATAATGCGTGATCTTTTGGTAGATGCCGTTCTTGCCGTATTTCGAGATGGCGTTCATGAGGAACTGCCAGCCGAGTTGCGCCTTTTGCAGGTACATCTTGGCCACGTCCGGATAAGCCCGCTTGAATGCCGGTGATGAACCGATTTCAGCCAGCGCTGCCACGGACGATGCGGTGGCGGTGGAGGTTTTGGGCCAGACCAACTGCGGGTCGCCCTTGTCCGGCATGACGTTGCCTTCGTATTCGCGATTTTGCGGATAGACGAGGAAGTAAAATCCACCGTCGGTATCCTGCATTTTTGCGAGGAAGTCGGCTTCCCATTTCGCTTCCTGAAGGATGTCGCTGATGCCATCGCCGCTTTCGGGAATGCCCATGTTGTCCAGCGCGGCGACGCCCGGCATCGAATCGGCGGCGAACGTCAGGTAATGAATCAGCGCCACGCTGTTCAATGTGTATTTGCTGTAATCGCCGGCGTCGTGGTGACCGCCGGAAACATCGATGTTGCCAGTGCGCTGAAACGGGAACAATTGGGCCGACGGGCTGGTGAGCTTCGGCGCGGTGGAACTGGGGTTATCGGGATTCGTGATGTTCGCGTATTCGGCGATTTTGCTCCACGTGAACGGAAACGCGGTTGCTGAAGTCGGCACGGCCGCCGGTGCGGTGTGACACGCGTCGTGCGTGTGCCGGGTGTAGGGCAGGGAATTGTCCATGCCGCAGCGTTGATGATACAGGCCGAGCGCGTAGGCGCGGGCGAAGTTCATCGCGATGCCGTCCGTGATGCTGAAGGGCAGCGAGGCGCCCATGCCGGGCACGACGAGCTTGTACAGGCCAGGCGTGTTGAAGCTGGTGAAATCCGCTTCGTACACTTTCTGGTAAGGCGTGGGCGTGTAGAGATAGCCCACGTCCGCGCGTTGAATGAGCGAACCGGTGTAAACCGTGGAACCGCTGTTCGCATCCACGATCTTGAAGCCGGACGAGGAGAGCACATTCATTTCGCCCATGCTGCCGATGTAATAACCCACCATGGCTTTCTTGGAATAGCCCGGCATGTAACCTTCCTGGTTCACGTGAATGGCCGGGCTGTAGCGGAGCGGATCCGCTTTGGCCGTGTATTGCATGCTCGTGCTCCAGAGCGAGCCATCCGGGTTTTTCACTTCGATGGTCTGGTTGTCCGAGATCGGCGCGCTGAGTTGGAGATACAACGAGTTTTCAATTCGCAGATCGTATTTGACCAGCGGCGCGTAGAGCGGACGTCGCTTAAAGCCGACGGACTGGACCGCGATGTTCTGACCGTTGGCCATCACGGCAAAGGCATTCGCCGGCGGTGCCATGAATTGCAATGAGCTGTTCACCAGGTTCCAGGTGGTGACCTGGGCGGGGTCTGGATCTTTGGTCGTAATCCGTTTCAACTCCAGCAAGGTGGGCGACAGGATGTGCAATCCATAATCGCCCGGCTTCGGCATCTGGAGCGCGAGGTTGTCCACAATGCTCGTGCCCGGCAGGAGCGCGTTGGTGGACATGGAGGCGGCCGGAGGATTTGTCACCGTTGTCGAAGGCGTGTTTGTGTCGACGACGGGTGACGGCGTGTTGGTGGTTGTGGTATCGCCGCCGGTTGACGGTGGTGTATTCGTCGAAGTGTCCGGCGTGCTCGGCGTGGTTGTGGAGCTGGACGATTTGCCGGAGTTATCCCAGGTGACGCGTCCGCGGTAGAGCGTGAAGGCCATTCCAGAAACCGTGCTGCCTTCCAGCCCAACCTGGCTGGCGGGCACTTCGAGACGAGCCCATTGTCCGGCGGCCGGAAGCGCGCCCATGTTGCGGGAACTGGCCGTGCCATCGGTTCCCCACCAGAGATTATTGGCACCCCAGTAAGCGCGATGTTCCCACGTGCCATCATACCACTGGAGCATCAGCTGGCTCGGCGGGTTGGCGGGATCAATGAAGACATACGTATACAGTTTGTCTCCGGTGCTCACCGGCAATGTCTGTGTGGCCGAGGTGAAGAAGTGCTGGTGCAGACCAGTGCCAGCGACGGACTGATGCGCGAGCGTGCCGGCTTGCGGTGCGGGATTGCTGGAACTCCAGTTCCAGGTATCACCACCGCTGCTGTCGCCAATGGCTCCAGCGGGCAAAGCGTCGTTCACCCAACTGGTGTCGCCGGTGCCAGTGCTGGTTCCCGGGCTGTTCGTTGAAGTCGAGGAACTGCTGCTGGATTTTCCAGTGTAATCAAAGACGGCGCGGCCACCATAGAGCGTGAAGGACATGCCGGAAACGGTTTTGCCTTCCAGACCCACTTTGCTGGCCGGAATTTCCAGACGCACCCATTGTCCGGCGGTGGGCATCGCGCCCATGCTTTGCCGGCTGACAGTGCCGTCGGCGCCCCAATAGATATTGTTCGCGCCCCAATACGCCCGGTGTTCCCAGGAACCATCGTTCCACTGAAACATCAGCTCGGAGGGGACGTTGTTCGGGTCAATGTAATCGTAAGCGAACAGAACGTCGCCCGAGTTCACGGTCATGGTGCCGGTCGCGCCGCTGAAGAAATGTTGATGGAATCCAGAGGCGACGGAGGACTGATGAGCAGTAGATCCGGAGAACGGCGCGGGATTGCTGCTGATCCAGCTCCACGAGTCGCCGCCGTTGGCATCGAGTGCGGCGCCGGCGGGAGGAGCATCGTCAAACCAGACCGCGTCGTTCGCGCCGGTGCCGCTGGTGGCGCCGGTTGGAGAGAGTTTTTCGAGGCTCGCCGATTCAGGCTTCGCGGCTACGCGCGGGTTTGAAACCGTCGCAGGACTGTTGGTCGCGCCAGCAATATTCTGCGGCATGCCGGCGGTCGCAAACTCGCCTTCGCTCAAATTGAAGTACGTGCCGCTCGCCGAGGTTTCGAGTTTCACAGCGCGAACCATGTAAGTGTAATTGCCCGACGCAGCATCAGCATCGGTGAAGCTGTTGCCGGTGACGGTTGAATCGGTGAGCCGTGAAAACGGGCCTTTCGGATCTCTGGAGCGATACACGTGGTAACCTTCGACGGAATCGTCGGAAGCATTCCAGAGCAAGGCGACGTCGTTGTTATGGAGCTGCGCAGCGACCTGCGTGGGCGGCGCCACAACGTGCATTCGCAGGGTGGGATCACCCATGAGGGCGATGTGAGTCCAACCTGCGCAGTTATTACGTTGGCTTTTGTAGAGGCCGGTGAAGGCGTCGTTTTGAGTTAGTCGTGTGCTGTAGCCGATCGTCTCGCCGAGGGCCATGTGTTGCATGAACCAGTGGGGGCGCCCCGACCAGACGCAGGTAAGACCGTAATCAGCCGTCGCCAGCACAGCGCGCTGGAGATTATCTTCGGAATCCCAATCGCCGAGCCAACTGCCGTAGAGCATTGTGAACACGGCTTTGATATTGCCATTCACCAGTTCGGTGGTGACGCCATCGTTGTATTGGCCGACCGTGCCCATGCCGCCGATGCTGGTGTAGCTGCCCGAGCCACAGCCGTAAGCCCAGAGATACGCATCCTTGCTGAGCGTTGGAATCCAGGTGCGTTCGTTTGTGAGCGTGGTGATGTGTTCCGTGCCAAAGAAAGGCGCGAAATTTCTCCAGCCGCTCGCCGCAAATGCTTCGCCGTCGTGAACGCCAAAGTAATCGCCAACGATGCCACGTTCAGGCGCGGTGATCAGCTTATTGCGGAAGTTGTGGTCCTTGTTCAGGTAATTGCGCAGGAGTTCGAGTTCGCTCGGAAAGGTTGCGGTCGAGCCGAATGCGAACCGTCCTGGCATGTTGGCGAGGTCCACGCGACCCATCATCAGCTTGAGCGGTGCGGGAAAGGTGGATTGATCGAACTTGCCGTCGCCGGGCACATTGTGATTGCGCGGGTCGGTTGCCAGAGTGGCTTTGACCGAGCTATCCGTCCAGACGCCATCCATATCGGCATAGTAACCGTCACAAGGCCAGGCGCCTTCGTGCTCCTTGTAATGGCCGTCAGGCACGATATTGCCGGAGTAAGGAACCGGGACATGGCCGAACAGGAAAACGGCTTTCACGTTGGCCGGATCAGCAGCGTATTGAGCGGTGATCAGGCTTTTCACGTGTTGCACCGAATCAGCACGGTTCACGTTCAGGCGCGTGACCGTCCAGCCGTCGCCGATCAAATCGGTTTCCAGCCGGTCAAGTTCAGGCGCGAGATCGGACGCGTAAGTGTTGTCGAGAACGAGCAACAGTTTCCCGCGATCTTCCGTGAGCGGCACATTGATGCCGGAATAGATGTAGCCGTAGCCCGTGTACGCCGGAGTTTTCTTGATGATCTGATATTCGTACGCGGTGCCCGGAGTCACATTGGAATCCACAAAGGTGGTTTTCGAGCCGGGCAGCGTTATGCCTTGTCCCCAGGATTCCGCACCCCTGGTCCGACGATAAAGCGTGTACGTATCGGGGACAGTGGTCGAATCCTGCAGCCAGTTGAGGGTGATATGCGCCGGCGAGTTCTGCACGCGGGCGCTGAGTTGAACAGAGTATTCCATGGTCGAATCCGCCAGGCCTGCAAATGCAGCCACCAGCGAGAACGCAACCATGCCAAAAGCAGCACTAAGTCTTTTCCACATAGTGCGCACACAGTGGATGTTTGCTTAATGGCCAGAAATCGGTCTGCGGCTCTTTATCCTGTCAGAGTAGAGGATGGCTCTTTGTCAGTGTTAAGCTGACACAAAAAAGATTGCTGAAATGAGGACGGGGAAGGGGAAATAAGCTGACGCTCAGGCCGAAGTGGATTTGCCAGAACCTGAGCCTATTTGCGGCTAAAACGGCGAGAATACAAAGCACTGATGCCCGTCAGGAGGAGCAGCGCTGCGGAACTCGGCTCGGGAACGGGGATGGTCGTGAATTGACTGGGAGCGATCCATCCGCTGGTCGAACCCCCTCCAGAGACATTGATTCCTTGGACGTGCCCGGCTGCCAGAAAAGGCCCATGGCCACCAGCGGGCAGGCTCAACCCGATGAAATCCGAGGCAATCAGTCCCGTAATCCCGGTGATCTGGTAGGTCAGATATTCTCCCGCCGTGAACGCTGCCGCCCGGCTTTGCGAGAAGCTGAAGAGAATGTCGTATTTGCCATCGCCGCCGGCCTGAAATGCATTCTCACCGCGACTGATGGTCGGAAGGACGAAGCCGCCGCTATCGCTCACATGTGTGAACGTCAGACTTGTGGCTTGTTTGGCAGGGTCTAAATTGAAATAGAGTTCCGTCAGCTTCTCTCCGCTGGAGAGGCCAACATTCTCAAAGGTCAACAGAACCGTTCCCGGGCTGACATCCTGAAAAGTGGCATCGACCCATGGAGAAGAACCAGAAGGGGATGTTCCGCTGAAAACAGGATCCCCGCCGATGTTGAAATGGTAAACAAACGTAGCCGCGGCTTGGCTGGGGATAAAGGACGCTAGCGAGCATGCCGCAAAGACCACAATGCTCCCTGATTTCAAAAATCTCTTCACGTCCATGCTTCTTTCAATTTGAACACCCTAGGTTCGCTCATATTACTCGGTTACGCCTCTGGATTGGTCAAGGAAAAACAAGTCCCGATTAGTACGGTGAAACCCCAAGGGATTCAGGCAAACACACGTGTTTGAATTGAGGGAGGCTTCCGATCAGCGCCACTGTCTGGCCGACAGACGACCGCCTAAAAGATATTGTTTCCGAACAGTTCGGACTGCTTGTCCAGCACCTGATTCTTTTCCTGGATTAAGCGGGTCTTTTCCTCAATCAGCTTGGTTTGTTCGCGGATCAATCGCTGTTGTTCTTCGATCAGGCGTTTCTGGCTTTCGATCAGTCCGAGATTCGCGGCGTGAGGCGAGGAAATTGTTTCTGAAGCTTTGTTCCCAAGTTCAGGAGCGGGATTATTGCGAGATACCGAAAGAACATCGGTTTCGTAAGCGCGATCCGAAACTTGAAACATCAGGTCGGAGTAATACCGTTGATAGTCAAAGATTCTCTTGCGCCGGTTTTTGCCATGACCATTGATCTTGCCGTTGTGCTGGTGAGTGCTATGGCCATTGACGTGATTGCCGTAGGAATAGGTGGAATCGGTCTTTGCGAGTTTCTGCACGGCACCATTCGTGGGAGCCTTTGCGAGGGGAGCGAGATGCGTCTGTTCGTCCTTCTTTGTGGTTGAATGCTTTCCTCGTTTGAGCACAAGGATGCCTCCGCCAATCAGTAGCAAGACGACTCCTCCTGCCGCATAGGCCCAGGTGTGAAACGCAGTCGGGTCCGCTTCCGCTGAACCGTCGGCAGCGATGAGTTGGGCAACGCTATACTCAGAAACCTTGTCACCTTTGCGGTAATCGGCATAACCCGCTCCGGCTTTGAAAGTAATACCGGCCATCAAGTCTTTCAAAGGCACAGTTTCCATGGATTGGCTGGACTGAACTGCGATGCCGTCCAGAACGCCTGCGCGCCCGAATAAGCGCACGACATGGTTGATGGATTTGAGATTTCCGCTCTGCGCTTGGATGGCCCATTCCAGAATGTGCCGCGAACGATCGTAGCGCGGTTCCATTTGCCAGCCGATGGAAGTCACCGCAGTCGCCGCTTGACTGGCGGCAGCGGTGTTTTGCGCAGCGACTTTTTTCTGAAGCAACTTCAGAACTGCTTTGGAATCGATCTCGCCTTTTTCCGCATCTTTCACGTAACCGACCGCCGTGTCTTCAAAGATGACCAGGAAATTTCCAGAGACTGGAGCCATGATGCCAGCGAGCCCATTGGGCACCGGGTTTTTCATGACTTTCAACAATGCGCGCGCGTCTTCAGTGCCGGCGAAGCGATAACCTTCAGGGATTTGAATTTCCGCGTAGCTTCCCAAATCGGCCTTGGTCGGGCCAACGATCCAATTGATCGGATCAGGGCGGGCGGACAGCGGAAAATCCTCGCCGCGGGTTGAAAAGGTTGAGGAGCTCGCCAACGAGAAGGCGGCCAGACCCAGGAAAACCGAAAACCTGAGGGATTTCATATTATCGATCATAGACTGATACGCATTATTGGGCGGGGGAACCACGCGCTGTTTAGCTGATCATTTCGGTTTTTTGAGTGTCGCAATTCTTCAGCAAACAAACTTTTCCGTCAATCCCGATTTTTACCGAAACGGGTTGTCGAAACGTTCCGTACAGACCGCAGGAACAGCCTTATGGCGCACCTTGAAACGCGCTTCAACCTCCTTGATTTCAGGCGCTTAAGCCCGAACGTAAAACTTCGCTCCAAGTGTCGGGAACACTTGGAATCAATCCGCTTAACCTGATGAATCAGTTATTGAATTGGCGGTGCCGTGGGCGGGATGACTTGAACCCCGCTGCCAACCGGAATGAAAATGCCGGTGCCGGTGCCTGCGCCTCGCGGGAATAAAGTTGCCCCGGCATTAATTGCCACGGAACTGACAAAGGTGTTCAGCGCAATTTCCGCATACTTTCGCAGATAGCGGTAGGGCGCCCAGGGCACGTAAACAATGTCATGCGGCTCCAGGGCGATATCAGGTGCTTTGCCGTGAACAATAGCTTTGTAATCCACCACGGTAATTTCAGGCTGAGTCATTGTGCCGCGCACGATCACCACGTGATACAGATACGCGTCGCGAACGGTGCCGTACGCTCCAGCCACCGCTGCGGCGAGTGTCATCCCGTCCGTGTAGGCGACAGGCCGCGGTTGGACGACGGCTCCCAGCACGTACACTTCACGCGCGAAGGAGGGTGCGAAGTAAACAAAGTCATCCGGCTGCAAATAGATGTTCTGGGAGAGATCGCCTTTGTTGAGAAGATTGTACAGATCGACCGGCAACAGCTTTCCGTTTCGAACAACGAAGCTGTGACGCAGATCGGCAAGATCTTCGCCCAACGGCCCACCGGTGACGTCTTTCGTGCCGGTAAAGGTGAGTGAACCGCCGGCCATCGAAATTGCTTCCAGCAAGGTCATCGGGGCTGGCAGGCCGTAAACTCCGGGCGCTTGAAACCGACCTAGCAACCACACACGTTTGCTGCCGACCTCGCGCAAGGTAAGATTCACTCTCGGCGTTCCGCGAATGTAGTTGGAGAGGTTTTGCTCGATGGTAGTTTTCGCCTGCCCCGGCGTCAGTCCCCACACGTCGATGCCTGGCAGCAAGTTGAAATAAAACTTCCCGTCAGGACCCACGGTTGTGGTCGTCTTGGAGGCCGGATCGTCCAGCAGCTCAATCTCGACTTTGTCGCCGGGGCCGAGAGTGAACAGATTGGTGGGCGCATGCAGCCAGGAAGGGTCCAGATGGTTCGGAATTTTTACCATGTTCGGACCGGCGCTCTGGATGGGCGCGGGTTGGAAAGTCGCAAACTGCGGTTCCGTATGGCGGCAGGCCGAAAGCAAAACGGCCAATCCCACGCCGGTCAAAGTTGTCAGAAAAAGGTTTTTCATAGGCGTAATTGCTTAGGGTGTGATCACGTCATTTCCGACCCACGTCGTCACCACGGACTGGAGGAAAGCCACCGTTGCCATGTCGAGCAGATCTTCACCTTTGTAGAACGGCCGATGGCTCACATAGACGATGTCCTTTGGCTGCAATTTGAAATCGGGCAGCCGTCCGCTCGTAATGGCCATTGTGTCGACCGCGAAGGTTTCGGGATGATTCAACGAACCGCGCACCACTAGGACGCGCGATTTGTAAGCCTTCTCGTTGAAGCCGCCGCGCGTCGAAATCGCGGTCAGCACGGTTGAGTCCGGTCGATACGTAACCAGTCCCGGCAGACCCACTTCACCGAGCACATAAACCTGCGTGATGTTGGCCGATGGAAAATAAAGATAATCGCCAGGTTCGATCTGGATGTTCTGAGAGAGATCGCCATTCTGAAACAGCTTCTCAAAATCCAGCGAGTATCGCTTGCCGCCGCGCATCAGAAAACTTCGCGACAAATCCGCCAGATCCACCGTGTTGTTGTCCACCAGGCCGTTTTCCAAACCGTGAGCGCGGGCGATTGCTTCGATGACCGTTGTGGGACGATCCAATGTATAAACGCCGCGCTGGACAACTTTTCCGAGCACGAAATATTTTTTGCTGCGGAAAGCCACGGGCGTGATGATCGTTCGTGCGGCTCGTCGGTATTTCCCAAGTTCATTGTCGATCTTCGATCGCAGTTCATCGACGGTCAGACCGGTGGCTACAATGTCCTGGGCTTCCAAGTAACTCACCCGACCATCTGGAGCGATTGTGACCTCGGTGCGCGTCAAGGTCGGCTCGCCGTAAAACCCAAACGACAATACGTCGCCGGGCCCCAAGGTCAGGCGCTTCTGCCAAGGCGCGCGTTGCGCGGGATTCACGACCGAGAAAGAAAGATTTGTGCTGGTTGCATTGGGAGTTGTGTCCGTCACCGTTGCTTCTCCCGGCGGCGCTTCCACAGGCAACTGCGAAGGGTTTTCCTGAGCTTGAATCGGGAGAACACTTAAAGCCGCGAACAACGCGAGGCAATTGATCCAGCGTGGGAAACGCTGCTTGATGGAAGTGTTTTGTTCACGATTCAAAACCGCGCCCACCAGATTGCAGCGCGCATCCCGCAACGTCTGCAATTGGACGCGCGTCTCGGCGGCTTCGGCGGCACCGCTCTCCGCAAGCCAGACGACATTCGGCAAATTCGAGCCGAGCAACACGGCTTCCGGCACCGACGCCGGCGGGAGTTCCACGAAGATCACCAGGTTTTCAATCTGTCGCCATTCGTTCAGCGCACTGTGCCATTCTTTGCGCCGATCGAGATTCCAAACCCAGTCGGGCAGGGGAATGTGCACCATCGGTTGGGCTGTCGGATCGGTTAACCGTTCGGTCACTTGCGCCGGTGAAGAGAGCGCATTGCCGGTGAGTGTGGCGACCTGATTGATCTCCGCGGGAGTATTCATTTCGGAAACGGGGTTGGAGGTTTCTTCAGTGAGTTGACGGTCGGGATCGTAAGGCGTGGCAGACGGTCGGGTGGCGATGGTCAACACGCGGAAACCGCTGAGGCTCGCGGCTTCGGCCAGCAATTTGATCCAGGTGGAGCGGCCTTCGCCTTCTCGGGACGAAGTGATTCCGCAGACCAAACCGTGGTTTTGCGACTGGCTGAGACGGCCTTGCAATTTCGTCCATGAGCGAAACGCCCACTGCGTTCGGGATTGCTCTTCCATTTCGTTCAGATCCCCGAGCGTGGTGAGCACTGGCAGGCGCGTCACGCGTTTCAAATCGTCCGTGCTCTTGAGCCGGTTATCCATGGCTTCGGTCAGCAAAATGAGTCCGAGGCTGAAGCCCATTCCCAGTATTCCGCCGAAAATCGAAACGAGTCCGATTTTCAACCGGCGATGATTGGATTGAACCGTCTTCAAGGTTGCCGGTGCAAACACGCGCACGATTCCCGGAGGGTTGTTGGCAAACAGTTCCGCCTCGCGCTCGCGATTCGCCAGCGTAATCCGGGCGTCCTCCAACGAACGGAGTTTGGCCTGAATGATCTCCAGGTTGGGATCGTATGCGGATGGACCCGTTCCAAGCGCCGCCAATCCCGTGGCGGAGAGCGGTCCAAAAGTATTCGTGGCGGAAGAGTTGATCTGGTTTTTGAGCGAATCAATCTGCGCCCGTTTTTGCTGCACGAGCGGATGCATGTCGGTGTATTTCGAAGTGAGTTCACTCAGATCGGCGAGTGAACTTTGCAGCTTTTCCGACAGCTTCATCGTGAGCAGCGAGGGGCGGCTCGGGCTGGAAAGATTCTGGTTGAGTGTGTTCAGGTCACCGCTGATCTGAGCCAGTTTATTGGTCAACTGGCCCGCCATGGGCAGCGCGCGAAATTGTTCGTGCAACGCGGTGATGTCCTGATCCATTTCTGCGACCTGTTTTTTGAGATAATTGTTGGCGATTTCAGCCGCTTGCCGGGCCTGAAGATTCTTCGTGTAAGCAACGCTTTCCTCCGCGTAACGGTTGGCCAGGTTCACGGCCTGCATCGGATCGCTCGCGGCGAAATAAATTTTCACGATGTCCGATTCCGATTGCGGATCGATCTTCATCTGCTTGATCAACTTCTCCGGCGGGATCGGAGGATCGACTTGTTCGCCCACACGCCGCAGCAAATCCGGCGCGGCAATCAGACCGGCGAACGTTTCTGAACTGAGTGGAGTTCCCTGCAGATTTTCGCCGGTGGCCGGAGTCTCATAGCGCAACAGTTGAACCGTCGCAGT
>JBQCEJ010000314.1:0-3591 GCA_051960355.1 Verrucomicrobiota bacterium
TGAAGACGAATATTCCGTTCCTGGAAAATGTCATTCAGCACGAGAAATTCCGCAGCGGCCACGCGACCACCACCTTGATTGACACCTCACCCGAGTTGTTCAATTTCAAGACGCGTCGTGATCGCGCCACCAAGCTGCTGAACTTTTTGGGCAATGTCATCGTGAACGGCAATCCCCACGCCAAGGGTTACAAGCCCGAAAAACCGTTCACGCCCGCCGCGCCGGTCGCCTTCGATCACAAGCTCGCCCCACCTCCGGGCACACGCGATCTGCTGTTGAAGCTCGGACCCAAACAGTTCGCCGAATGGACGCGCAAACAGAAGCGATTACTAATCACCGACACGACCTTGCGCGACGCGCATCAATCGCTCATGGCCACGCGCGTGCGCACGCACGACATGCTGGGAGTGGCCGATGCGCTGGCTCGACGCGCCTCGGGATTGTTCTCACTGGAAATGTGGGGCGGAGCGACGTTCGACAGTTCGATGCGCTTTCTCAATGAAGATCCGTGGGCGCGCTTGCGCCAGTTGCGCGCGAAGATCCCGAACGTTTGCTTCCAGATGCTCTTCCGCGGCTCCAATGCGGTGGGATATTCCAATTATCCGAACAACGTCGTCGCAGGCTTCGTCAAGCACGCCGCCGAGTCCGGCATCGATATTTTCCGCATCTTCGATTCGCTTAACTACACGCCGAATCTCAAGGTGGCGATGGAAGCCGTCCAGGAAACGCACGCTATTTGCGAGGCGGCCATCTGTTACACCGGCGACATCCTTGATCCCCGGCGCACGAAGTATTCGCTGAAATATTACGTCAAGCTGGCCAAGGAACTGGAGCGCATGGGCGCACACATTCTCGCGATCAAAGACATGGCGGGGCTCTGCCGTCCTTACGCCGCCTACCAACTGGTCAAGGCCTTGAAGGAAGAAGTGGGCCTGCCGATCCACTTCCACACGCACGACACCAGCGGCGTCAATTCCGGCTCCATTCTCGAAGCCTCCGACGCCAACGTGGACATCGTCGATCTGGCGATTGCCTCCATGTCCGGCTCGACCAGTCAGCCCAATATGAATTCGGTGGTGGCGGCTCTGCAAAACACGCCGCGCGATACCGGACTCGATCTCGAGGCCTTGAACGAATTCTCCGATCACTGGGAAAAAGTGCGCGAATACTATCACCCGTTTGATACCGCGCCGAAAACCGGCAATGCTGAAGTGTTCCTCCACGAAATGCCCGGCGGCCAATACACCAACCTCAAGGAACAGGCCAACAGCATGGGCGTGGCGCATCGCTGGCCCGAAATCGCCCGCACCTACGCCGAAGTCAACCAGCTGTTTGGCGACATTGTCAAAGTCACGCCCTCCAGCAAAGTCGTTGGCGACATGGCGCTGTTCCTCTTCAGCCGCGGCATCAAGCCCGCCGACGTCGTCAATCTCGAACCTGGCTCGCAAGGTTTCCCCGAATCTGTTGTGGACATGATGAGCGGCGGCCTCGGCTGGCCGGCTGGCGGCTGGCCCAAGGAAGTCCAACGCGTCGTACTCGGTGAAAAACGCGCCGCCCAGGCGCAAAAGGATTTCAAGAAAGGGGTCGTTCCCGGCTCCGTGGCCACTCCCGCCAACCTGGAAAAAATCCGCAAGGAACTCTCCGCCACGCTCAAGCGCGACGCCACCGACGACGACGTCTACTCCCACCTGATGTATCCGCGCGTGTTTGCTGACTTCATCAAACACGAACGCGATTTCAGCGATGTCAGCGTGCTGCCCACGCAGGCGTTTTTCTACGGATTGCGGCGCGGCGAAGAAATCACCTTCGCCATCGAGGCAGGCAAGACGTTGATCGTCCGCCTTGTCAACGTCAGCGAGCCGGACAAGGACGGACGCCGCACCGTGACCTACGAGTTGAATGGCATGACGCGCGAAGCCTTCATTGCGGATAAAAAAGTTGTGCCGCTGGCCAAGTCGCGCCCCAAAGCCGATCTGGCCGATCCGCTCCAGATTGCCGCGCCCATTCCCGGCCTGATTGCCAGCCTGGCCGTGACCGTTGGCGCAAAGGTGGCCAAAGGCGACAAACTCCTGATGATGGAAGCCATGAAAATGCAAACCACCGTTTATGCGAGCGCCGACGGCATTGTAGACGTCATCCACGTGCAACTGGGCGACACCGTGGCGAGCAAGGATTTGCTGGTGAAGTTGAAAGCACGTTGAGCTTCCCCTGCCCGTGCACTGGGTGCGTGGGCAGATTTAGTCGCAGCCCATCTGGATCCGACGCAAGGTAAAAATTGCGTGCGTTGGATGGAGAAATGGAAAGTTGAACTTGCGCGACGAGTGAAGCTCACTAAGCTTTGCACGGAAAGCGGCGGGGTAGCCAAGTGGTAAGGCAGGGCTCTGCAAAAGCCTTATGCGTCGGTTCGATTCCGACCCTCGCCTCCAACTCGAAGTGGCTGGTAGAGGAGGAGTTGGGAAGCTTGAAAGCGAAAATGTGTATGAAACTGTGTATGTGAGGTTCCCCCGATTTAGTGGACACCGGGGGTGGAGTGTTGTTTGTGTTTTAGTTCAGTTGATTTTCAAAGTCCACAGGGGATTTGTAGCCCAGTGAGCTGTGGAGCCTCACGCGGTTGTAATAGGTTTCGATCCACGCAAAGATGAGTCGCTGCGTTTGAGCGCGGCTGGCCGGTTCCAACCGGTGCAGGAGTTCGTTCTTGAGCCGGCTCCAAAACGATTCCATGGCCGCATTGTCGTAACAGTTCCCTTTGCGGCTCATGCTGGCTTCGATGCCATGGGCCAGGAGTCTTTGTCGGTAATCCTCGCTCGCATACTGCACGCCGCGTGCGGACTGGTGCAGCAGTCCGCTTCCAGGCCGCCGTTGCACGAGCGCCATGTTCAATGCCGCCAAAGGCAGGCTCGTCTCCAGATGATCGGCCATCGCCCAGCCCACGATCCGGCGGCTGTAGAGATCAGCACTCCCGCCAGATACAACCAGCCTTCGCTCGTCGGCACATAGGTAATGTCCACGCACCAGACCTGATTGGGAGCCGTCACGGTCCGCTCGGGCAAACGGTTCAAAGCAATCGGCCCGTCATGATGGCTGTCGGTGGTCACGACTCGAAAACGTCTTCTGCGGCGTGCCTGCAATCCGTTTTGGCGCATCAACCGTTCGATGCGTTTGCGGTTGCAGGTCAGTCCCTGCTGGCGCAATGCGGCCGTAATGCGCGGACTGCCATAGTTTCCCCGATGCTTTTCAAAGAGTTCCTCCACTTTCACCAGCAAGTGCGCATTGGCGCCTTGCCTTGGGCCCCGCGGTTCCTTGAGCCAGGCGTAATACCCGCTGCGCGAGACCTGCAGGACTTCGCACAGAAGGCTGATGGCAAACTCGTTGGAAAGGGCTTTCACGCGTTGGAATCGTTGTCGTTCGGTGTCGAGAGGATGCCCAACGTTTTTTTTAAAATGTCCCGCTGGGTTTTGATGCGCAGCAGTTCCTGGCGCAGACGCCGGTTCTCAGCCTGAAGTTCATCGTTTGACAGAGAGGATGCCGGTGGGGGACCCAATCGCTTTTTCCAGTCCCGCAGTGTCCAGGTGGTGATACCCAGCTCGCTGG
>JBQCEJ010000315.1:0-3391 GCA_051960355.1 Verrucomicrobiota bacterium
GCCGGTTTTGCGCGGCATTTTGATGTCCATCACGATGAGCTGCGGCAAAGGATGCTGATCGCGATCCGAAAATCTGCCTTCACCTTTGAGATAGGAAATCGCGTCTTCGCCGTCGGTCACCACCTGCAACGGCGTTTCCAAGCGCGCCATTTTAAAGGCACGTTTCACGAGGAAGATGTCGTTCAAGTCATCCTCAACCAATAAAACCGTAAAATATTTGGTTTCCATAAAAACTCCATGGAACGCACCAATCTACCTGCATCACGCAAAAAATCTAATCAGGATTTAGGGAAGTTGCGAAACGGAGTAGTTTGCCCCATTCCTCCGGATGGCTTGCGGCTGGACTTCGCAGGCAAATCCCTCGGCGGCACAAGCGACCGAAAATCTTCGCGCTGGCGCATCTGTTTTCTTGCTGGGTTGAAAACCCCGGGGTAATTTCCGTCGCACATCCACCGGGTGAATTTCGCGAGACCATGACAACCGATCTGACAGCTTCTGCCGCCGGCAACGTTCCTGTCCTCGTCGCTGAAGACGACGAGATTGACGCCCTGCTCTTGCGGCGCGCGTTTCAAAAGGCTGGTTTGCCCAACGATCTGGTCATCGTCCATGACGGGCAGGAAGCGATCGAATATCTGAATGGCGACGCGCCTTATGCGGATCGTTCGCGCCATCCGTTGCCGGGCCTGCTGTTGCTGGATTTGAAAATGCCGCGGATGACCGGGTTTGACGCGCTGGCGTGGCTTTCTGAAAAGCCGCAGTTCAAGGATTTGCCCAAGATCATTCTCTCCTCTTCCAGTCACGAATCGGATGTGGAGCGGGCGCGTCAGATGGGCGCTTCGGATTATCGCATCAAGCCGCATGGGTTTGATCAGCTGGTTCAGATCGTTCTGGAACTTCATGCGCGCTGGCTTTCCCAGGCTGAACGCAGCAAATCGGGCAATCCTACTTGACCGGCCTTTTTGCGCCATTCGTTTGCAGACTCGAACAGCGTTCCGCGAGCGGCTGCCCGCAGGATTTACTTTCACGGCGTTGACTGTTACAAACTGCCCGTGCTCAACGATTCAGCCATTTGGAAATCCCTGAACGCGCCCCGGCAATTAAGCCTGATCGCCGGCCCTTGCGTGATTGAAAACGAGAAGCTGTGCCGGCAAATCGCGGCTTCGCTCAAGAAAACCTGTCAGAGCCTGGGCATTTTTTACGTTTTCAAGGCCAGCTACGATAAGGCCAATCGCACTTCGGCCAAATCATTCCGCGGCCCCGGTCTCGAAGCTGGCCTCAAGCTGCTGGGGCAAATCCGCGCTGAATTTCAAGTCCCCGTTCTGACCGATGTTCACACCGAAGAACAAGTTGCCGCCGCGGCCGAGCACGTGGACATCCTTCAGATTCCCGCTTTCCTCTGCCGCCAGACCGATCTCGTGCAAGCTGCCGTCCGCACTGGCAAGATTGTTAATTTGAAAAAGGGCCAGTTCCTGTCGCCCAAAGAAATGGGCCAGGTCGTCGCCAAAGCGCAAGGTGCCGGCGCGAAAAAACTACTCGTCACCGAGCGCGGCACAACGTTCGGCTACAACAATCTCGTGACCGATATGCGCGCCATTCCGGTCATGAATCAGTTTGGTTTTCCCGTGATCTTTGACGCCACACATTCGGTTCAACTGCCGGGCGGCGGCGGGGACAAGTCGAGCGGCCAACGCGAGTTTGCTCCGGTTCTTGCCCGTTGCGCCATCGTTGCCGGTGCCAATGGCATCTTCGTAGAAACCCATCCCGATCTGGATCGCGCCTTGAGCGACGGACCGAACATGGTTCCGCTCGCCGAAATGCCTGCCTTGCTGAAGTCGCTTTTGAAAGTTCGCGCCGCCATTCAATGAGCACACCGGCGTCACTCAAGAAGAAGCTCGCCCGCATCAAGCTGTTCCTCTGCGATGTGGACGGCGTGATGACGGACGGCACGGTGTTCATGGGAGCGGGCATTGAAACCAAGCGCTTCCACATTCGCGATGGCCTTGGGCTCAAGCTGCTGCAACACACGGGCATCAAGGTCGGCTGGATATCGCGGCGTCCGTCCAGCGCAACGAAAGAGCGCGCGGCCGATTTGCAGATCGATTTTTTGGCGCAAGGCGATACCGGCAAAGTGCCGGCGGTCGAAGCCATCTTGCGCGAAACCGGTTTGAACTGGGCGGACCTGTGCTACGTGGGGGATGATATTGTTGACATCGGTGTTTTGAAACGCGTTGGCTTGGCCGTGGCAGTTGGCGATGGCGTTGCCGAAGCCAAAGCGGCAGCGGATTACATCACTAAGGCCCATGGCGGTCGGGGTGCAGTGCGTGAAATTGCTGAGATGATTTTGAAAGCGCAGAACAAGTGGAAAGCCGTGGTGGCGAAATATGCGGAGTGACACCTCAATACGGGTTTGCCTGCTGACGTCCGCTCTTGGCGCGGTTGCGCTCGGCGTTCTGTTGTTCTGGACCCACCCGGTCGATGCGCAACAGGTTGCCGGAATGGAAGCGCAAGGTTTCAAAGTTCAACTGGAGACCTATCCGCCACCGCACGAAACGCAGATCAAAAGTTTGCTGGAAGGCGAAAAAGCCGAACCGCAGGGCTCGCACATTTTGCTGACCAAAGCGAAGCTGAAAAGTTTCTCCACCAACGGCGTGCTCGATATGGAAGCGCGCGCGCCGCAATGCGTCTTTGACACCGTGCAACGAACCGTGAGTTCGACCGGCTTGTTACAGATTCAAACAGCAAACGACCGCTTTTTGATCGAAGGCCATGGATTTCTCATGCAGACCAATGGAAATCTCACGCTCTCCAATCGGGTCCATACGGTCATTCTTAACTTTCCCGGCAAACCGTCCAAACCATGAAACTCTTTTTGCTTCTCGGAATCGCCAGTCTGCCCTTGTTGCTTTGCGCCCAGACAGAAATCGCCGCGCCAACAACCAACACGCCGCCTGCGATCGACACGTCGGCGGCAACAAATGCTCCCGCGAAAACCAACCTCGTGATGCGCGCGGCCACGGAAATCTTTTCCGATCACGGTGATTTCGACCTGAAACAGCACGTCGCGATCTACACAGGCCATGTGCGGGTCATTGATCCAAAAATGAAACTCACGTGCGAAATCCTGACGGCCACCCTTCCCGAAGGCGGCAGCCGGGTGGACCGGATTGTGGCGGAGCGGAACGTGGTAATTGACGGAGTGGACAGTCGCGGTGAGCCGGTGCATGCGGTGGGCGAAAAAGCCGTTTACACCTACAACGTGACTGACGGCGTCACAAATGAACTGATCGAATTGACCGGCGACCCGCGGCTCTACACCACTTTCCGTTCCGTGACAGGCGATTCGATTGTGTGGAATCGAGCCAACAACACGTTTCACGGCACGAATCTGCAC
>JBQCEJ010000316.1:0-5770 GCA_051960355.1 Verrucomicrobiota bacterium
ATCGGCGAGAACGGCCTGCCGATCATCAAGGAAGGTTCCCGGATCGGGCTGGTTTACGGCCAGATGAACGAACCCCCGGGCGCGCGTCTGCGCGTGGCGCTTTCCGCGCTCGCCGTGACCGAGTATTTCCGCGACGAAAAGAACCAGGACGTGCTCCTGTTCGTCGATAACGTTTTCCGTTTCTCGCAAGCCGGTTCAGAAGTGTCCGCGCTGCTCGGCCGCACGCCGTCGGCCGTCGGTTACCAGCCGACGCTGGCCGCTGAAATGGGCGACTTGCAGGAACGCATCACTTCGACCAAAAAAGGTTCGATCACGAGCTTCCAGGCGGTGTATGTGCCGGCTGACGATTTGACCGATCCGGCGCCGGCGACCACGTTCGCGCATTTGGATGCGACGATCGTGTTGGAACGCTCGATCGCTGAGCTGGGCATTTATCCCGCTGTCGATCCGCTGGCTTCCAACTCCCGCGCGCTGTCAGCGGATATCGTTGGCCAGGAGCATTACGAGGTGGCTCGTGGTGTGCAGAAGATTCTGCAACGCTACAAGGATTTGCAGGACATCATTGCGATTCTGGGCATGGACGAGTTGAGCCCGGCCGACAAGCTGACCGTGGTGCGCGCGCGCAAGATTCAGCGCTTCCTGAGCCAGCCGTTCTCGGTGGCGCAGATCTTCACCGGCATTGAAGGCAAGCAGGTTCCGGTGGCCGAAACCGTGCGCGGCTTCAAGGAAATCCTGGAAGGCAAGCATGATGACGTCCCGGAAGTGAATTTCTACATGAAGGGCGGCATCGACGAGATCAAAGACAAGTGATTCCGTCACACGTCACATCGTTCGCGTTCAGCGATGGGCTGACGCGGCGTGAAGCGTGATCAGTGAAACGTGAATTAAACAAATGGCTGCAACTCTAAAACTCGAACTCGTCACGCCGGACGCGAAGGTTTATTCCGACGACGTGGAGATGGTCACGCTGCCGGGTGTGGAAGGTGAAATGGGAATTTTTCCCAATCACGTTCCGCTGATGACTCAGCTCGCGCCGGGTGAAATCATCGCTCGCAAAGGCGGCCAAGATTATTTCCTGGCCGTGGGCGAAGGCTTTGTGGAAATCACCGGCGAGCGCGTGGCCATTCTTTCAGACATGGCGATTCGCGCGGAGAACATCGATGAAGCCAAGGCGGAGGAAGCCCGGCGTCGCGCTGAAGCCCGACTTTCTGAAAAGATCGATGACGAGGAAACCGCGATGGTTCAGGCCTCCCTGGCTCATTCGCTTGCCCAGCTCAATGTCAAGCGACGCCAGACGGGACGTTGATCCTTGTTGCAAAGCAATTATTCAGGCGGCCTTTGGGCCGCCTTTTTTTTGCTTTGGAAGACTTGCCAAAGACGCAGCCTGAGGCATTCAGGAACTGGCGCTTGTGTAACGGCGAATCGAAAGTCGCCAGCCCAGCTCAGAAACGATTGCGCAGACCACGCCCATGGCAATCAGCAGCAGACCCATTCCGGCGGAGAATTTATCCACCACCAACCGGACGGGCACATTGGAGACCAGCAGCATTGGAACCACAAAGGTGAAGATCGCTTTGAACAACCCTTGAAACGCTTCGTCGGGCATTCGCGCGATGTTAAACAGATTGTAGTAGCCCCACACAATTCCCTGGGCCCGCACCGTCCAGAAGCTGATCGTCGCGAGCAGAAACATCAGCGAATAATGAATCATTACGCCGGCGATGGAGAGGGCAAAAAACCCAAGCACATGCGCCACGCTGGGCGTGTAATGCAGTTGCCTGGCGGCGAAGGCCATGACCGCCAGGCCGGACGCGGCGTTGACGAACGCTCCGAGATCCACCTGACGCAGCGAGACGACGAAACGCGTGTTGACCGGCAGGAGCAGGAGGAAATCCAGTTTTCCGGTGCGCACCAGTTCGGAGAGGTTTGTGCAGTTGATGAGAAAAAACGCCTGAAACATCTGCTGGATGAAATGGCTGGCGCCGACGAGCATCACGACCTGCCATTTGGTCCAGGTGCCAATCGTATCGGTATGGAGATAGAGCACGCTGATGAAGCTCAATTGCAGCCCGAACCAGAGAATCTCGACCACGATCCAGAGCAGGAAGTTGCCCTTGAACATCGTTTCGCGCGTGACCGAATTTTTCCAGAGCGCGGCGTAGATGCTGAAGTAACGCGTCCAGGGCGTGCCGTGAAAGGGAGCGGGTGCGGGCGTGTTTTGCTTTTCTGAGTTCATCTTAACCTCCGACGGCGCTGTATTTTTTGAGGCCGCGGCTCCAGGCAAAGCGCGCGAGCCCATACGTTGCCATGACCCAGCCCAATTGAATGGCCAGCCCTTTGGTCAGTTCAATGCCTTGCGTTTTGCCCATGTAAACACTGATCGGAAAATAGAGTTGATAGGGAAAAGGCGTCAGGAAGAGCACGCGTTCCAGCCACGCGGGCAGAATGTCGAGCGGGAATAGGTGTCCGCTGGCGATGTATTCAAACGCGAACAGAATGAAAATGAACGTGGACACTTCCAGTACCCAGAACGCGAGCATGGCCATGGCGTAGGACATGAAGAATTGCAGCAACGCCGTCAGCACCAGCGAAACAGTGAAACAGCCAAAAGCCGTCAGATCGGGTGGCAGCACAAAATACCGGCGAAGGCACAAGATGAAGATGGTCAAGGGCACCACGGCGACCGCGAGATACGTGATTCTGCCGGAGACAAACAGACACAGGCGATACCACAGGTAATCGATCGGCTTGAGCAGGAACTGGCTGATGTTGCCGTCCTTGATATCAGCGGCGATCTGCCAGTCATCTTCGTTCACGGCGGTCAAGGCTTCGACAATGGTGGCGAGGAGATAATAGGAGACCATTTCGGAGAAATTGTAACTGCCGACCGAGGCGCCGGATTCCTTGCCGGCGTAGATGGTTCGCCAGACATAAAGAATGGCGATCAGCGGGATCAGCCCGAAGAGCGTTCGCGCCAGGAAATTGAAGCGGTACGTCAGATTATTCTGAATCCCGATGTTGAGAACGTGCCGGTATTTTTTCATGCTGCGCTAATTCAAACAGCGCGTCGTTCCCGGTTGGAGCGGCACCTGGCGCAATTTGTTATCGTTTGGCTGCAAAGCGTCCATGGAATTTTTGGTGGAACATAACTTGCACCGCGAAAATAGGAAAATTAATTTGCGACGGTAAGCTGGCTTCTGACGGTGAACAAAGTATTATAGATGCGAAATATGGTTAAAAAACCGCTGACAAGCAACGAACTGACGGAACTGACATCGGGTCTTAATAAACTCGCGCACAATCTCTGGTGGACCTGGAATCAGGAAGCGCAGGAAATTTTTCAGGAACTCTCTCCCCGAGGCTGGCAAAATCTCTACCACAATGCCGTGGCCGTTTTGCGCGAGGTTTCAGAATACGAGCTCCGTGTGCGGTTGCAGGACCATGATTTTGCGGAGCGTGTGCGTGAGGTGCTCCAGGCCTTCGATGCTTACATGAAAAACCCGGCGACCTGGACGCATCAGAATGCTCCCGCGTTGCTCTCCAAACCGGTGGCCTATTTTTCCGCCGAATTTGGCTTCCACGAAACGTTGCCCATCGCCGCCGGTGGCCTCGGCGTTCTGGCGGGGGACCATTCCAAATCCGCCAGCGATCTCGGCCTCGGATTTGTCGGCATCAGCCTGTTCTATCGCGAGGGTTACTTCCAACAAGCGGTGGACGCGAACAACTGGCAAACTGAATATTACAATTCCCTGAATCCCGCCAATCTGCCGATCGAACCGGTCTTGAATGAACAGGGTGAACCGGTTCTTTGCCAGGTGGAAATCGGCATGAACCAGGTGTTCTTCCGCGCGTGGCGAGTGAACGTGGGGCGCGTGCCTGTGTATCTAATCGACGCCAACCTGCCGCAGAACGAGCAGCACTTTCGCGATCTGACCCTGCGCGTCTATGGCGGCGACAGCACGACCCGGATCATGCAGGAAATGCTGCTGGGGATTGGTGGCGTCCGGTTGTTGCGCGCGCTCGGGGTGCAGCCTTCCACCTTTCACATGAACGAAGGTCACGCGGCGTTCCTGACTCTGGAACTGATGAAGGAGAAAATGGATGCGGGCCAAACCGCGGCCAAGGCGATGGAACAAACGCGGGCGGAATGCCTGTTCACCACGCACACGCCGGTGGAAGCGGGCCATGATCGTTTCAGCCCGGATCTGATGAGCTTTTCGATGCAACGTTATTTGACGCATCTGCGCTTGCCGTTCCCGGAAGTGATGGCGCTCGGGCGCGTCGATCCCAAAAACGATTCGGAGCCGTTCTGCATGACCGTTCTGGCGCTGAAAATCTCACGCGCCGCCAATGGCGTGAGCGAACTGCACGGCCGCGTCAGCCGGCACATGTGGCAATGTCTGTATCCTGGCAAAACGGTGGAGCAGGTCCCGATCGGCCACGTCACCAACGGCGTTCATCTGCTGGGCTGGATGAAAGGTCCCGTTCGACGGTTCTGGCGGGAGAAGCTGAATCATCGCTGTCAAACGCCGGCCGAGAAAGTGCAACGGCTCAAGACCGATTGGGCGGTTGAACTCAATTCGCCTGAATTCTGGAAACGCATGACCGATCCGGACTTTGTTTCGGACGAAGAACTCTGGGCCTTGCGCTACAAGCTGCGCCGTGAACTGATCGAGTTCGCCCGCCGACGATTGCTGATTCAAGGCCAGCGGCTCACGCAAGGCGATTACATCACCTTCGATCAGCTTCTGAATCCAGACGCGTTGACCATCGGTTTCGCCCGCCGCTTCGCCACCTACAAGCGCGCTCCGCTGATTTTTCAGCAGATGGAAAAGATCGTTCACCTGACCCGCGACAAGACGCGCCCGGTGCAGTTCATCTTTGCCGGCAAAGCGCATCCTCGCGATGACGATGGCAAACGTTACATTCAGCACATCATTCACCTCAGCAAGTACAGCGATCTCAAAGGCAGTCTGGTGTTCATTGAAAACTATGACATTCACGTCGCTCGCCAGATGGTTTCCGGCTGCGACATCTGGTTGAACAATCCGCGTCGTCCGTTGGAAGCGTCCGGCACCAGTGGCATGAAGGCTGGCTGTCAGGGTTGCCTCAACCTGAGCATTCTCGACGGTTGGTGGCGCGAAGGCTACGATGGCACGAATGGGTTCGCGATCGGTGAAGATGCACATTCAGATTCGGTGGAAGAGCAGGACCGAGTGGACAGCGCGAATCTCTTCCAGGCCCTGACCGAGGAAGTCATTCCACTGTTCTACAAGCGCGATGAACAAGGCGTTCCGCGTGAATGGATTCAGCGCATTCGCCGTGCGATGTCAACTTTGGTGCCGCAATTCACCACCAACCGCATGGTTCGCGAGTACACGGAGAAGTTCTATCTCACGAAGTAAACAGGCGCTTTGCTGTAGCAAACATTCCAGAAGCCCGGCGTCCAGCACGCCGGGCTTTCATTTGGGAGCGGCATCCGGTTTTTCAGGGGCGACTAACATCGCTTCCTTTTTTCGTTGGGTAGCGTAAGGTTTAACCGCTCTCCAGCATTTTACTTTGGATGAGCTTTATTCAGGTTTCATTTTAGAAAGCAACACCGTGTCGATGGATATCAAATCTCAAACGCAGGAAGAACTCGTGGCCCGGTTCAAAGCCTGGGGCGAGCACTCTTACCTCGTGCCCCAACTGCTCAACTGGCTGTACGTCCGCCGCGTCACCACCTTGGACGAAATGACCAATCTGCCGAAGGCTCTGCTCGAAAAGCTCC
>JBQCEJ010000317.1:0-5244 GCA_051960355.1 Verrucomicrobiota bacterium
TTCCCGATGGAATGGAACGTTCCGCCCCAAAGATCGGATAATTGATGGCCGAGCAGATCGGTGACCCGCCGCATCATCTCCCGCGCGGCCTTGTTGGTGAACGTCAGCAGCAGAATGCGGTCGGGTGGAATTCCCTGCTCCAGCAGATAGGCGACACGATAGGTGAGCGTTCTCGTTTTGCCCGAACCCGCGCCGGCTATGACCAGCGCTGGACCCGGAGGCGCGGTGACCGCCGCGCATTGTTGCTCGTTCAGCTCCTCCGCGTATTTGATTTCGAGATGAATTGCCGGCCGGAACGGCTGCAAAACGTAATCGCGTGACATGCATGGAATTTAAGAGAGCGGGCGCAAAAGGGAAACAAAACCGCCGATCAAATCAGATCCAATATTGTCCGCCGCCCAGCGGCTCTGCTTTACTGCCAGCATGAACGACGAGAATGCTCAGCGACTTGAAAAGTTGGAAAGTCACATGGCCCACCTGGAATATCAGGTCGAGCAACTGAACGAAGTGCTCGTCGATCAGGGCAAGCTCATCGAACGTCTCAAAAAGGAAGTCCAACGCCAGTCAGGCATGTTGCAGAGTTTCGAGCTGGACCAGATCAAATCGAACAACCCCAGGCCGCCGCATCATTGATTGGCGTGGGTTGAGGCCGGGCTGGCTGGACATTTCTGGTATGGAAGAAGCCAACAAAGGTTGAGCATGCACGCTTTCGCCGATGTATTTGAATAGACAACAATCAACTGCGCCCGACATGAAAATAACTGAAGCTTTGTTCTCGGAACACCTCGTCTTCCACAATTTATTCGATCACATCGAGAAGGTCGTGCCCAAAGTGAAAACGGTGGGCGAGATCAAGCTGCTGGCGTCGGTGGTGGAAAGCATGTTGAGCGCGCATTCCCAGACCGAGGACGAGTTGTTTATCAGCCCATTGGGCACGGCCTTTGAACAGATCGGCCACCGCGAGACGTTTCATCACGAGCATGATCTGATCGAAACAAATCTGGCTCTGATTCAAAAGACCCGGCAGTTGAAAGACAGTCGCCATTTACTCCTGACCACCGTCGTGATGTGCCGCAATCACATGGACAAAGAGGAGCGAGTCGTTTTTCCAATGGCCGAGAGGATTCTCAAAAGCAAAACCCGGGTGGAGGTGGGCCAAACCAGGAAAAACCAGCGCCGCAAAAAGGTCGTGTGACGTTCCTTGGGTTCCTTTAACTGCGGAAAGTTCAGCGATCACTCTGTCTTTGCGCGATCAATTCCGATGCGGTCCTCACTGCGGCGGCCAAAGCATTCACCCGCACCGGAAGCGCAAAATCAGAAGGCGCTTCAAGCGTATAACAAAGGCGCGTCTTGCGACTGATCAGGTAAAAGGCCTCAGGCCAATCGGTCCGTGACAGCACATCCAAATTCGGGCGAACGATTCCATCCTTTGCCGGCCGGCCTTCAATCAATTCGTTACGATCAATCGGGCAGACCTTTGCAACCGCCTCGATCATTGGTTCAGCAAGCGACGGGCGGCGCTCGGGATTCTGTTCGTACAAATAAAATCCGTGCGACTCCCAATCTTCGTGCAGCAGCAGGCAGAGATCAAAATTCGGCTGCCGTTCCAGCCAGGCGCTGTGGGCGATCACTTCGGCCAGCGATGGATTCAAATACGCACGGTTCAGATCGAAGCCGTCGGCGTTTTCCCGGGAGTTTAGCGTGAAGCCGACCGGGTTCAAACACGGGCAGAGCCAAAGATCAGCATTCTCGGGCCATTGATTCTCTTGAAGCAGCCTCAAAGCCGCCAGCGGACCGGCGGGTTCATCACCGTGGATTCCAGCGCTGATGTAAATGCGGGATGACGCGCTGAAATCGCGGGATGATTTTCGGTGAAGCGCGAAGAGCTTGTATTCTCGCGTTTGGAAGAAGGTCTCGATTGTCCAGCCGAGTTCCTTGGCGGCCGATTCAATGCCACGCAAGACGGCGCCGATTTCAATCGTATCGCCGCAATAGCCATTGATGTTTTTGCCGAGCCGCTGCGAGGTCATACCGACCAATAACCTAATCCCGGCAGCAAGCCAAATCGCGATCGCCGCTCAAACCCATTTTACGCCGTCTGCGTGGCCAGCTCGTCCTGCGATTCGCAACCACAGGCTTCCTGATCGTCGAAGCCGTGTTTGTCCCAGCTCGGATCAAGGCCGAGATCTTTGAGCATCTGAAGATCTTTCTCCACCGGCTGATTCAGCGTGGTAAGATAGTTGCCAACCATCATCGCACTGGCACCGGCCATGAAAATCATGCTTTGCGCATCGCGAAGGTTTACGGTGCGACCGCCGGCAATCATGATTTCCTGGCGTGGCAAGATGAATCGGAAACAGGCAATGGTCTTCAAGATTTCCAAAGCCGGAAGCGGGGGAACATTCTCGAACGGAGTTCCCTTGACCGGATTCAAGATGTTGATCGGGACGACGCTGGCGCCGATTTCCTTGAGCGAAAATGCCAGATCGCAGCGATCTTCACGGGTTTCGCCCATGCCGATGATGCCGCCGGAACAGATGCTGATTCCCGCCTTTTTCAGGTGAGCGATCGTTTGGAGGCGGTCATCGTAAGAATGCGTGGTGCAGGTCTTGGGAAAAAATGAGCGTGAGCTTTCGAGATTGTGACCGTAACAGGACAATCCGGCTTCCTTGAGTCGATCGGCCACTTGTTGACTTTTGATGATTCCCAGAGAGGCATCGGGCCGCGTTTTACCAGTCGCCTTCAATTCACGAATGCGGTTGCAGACTTCATCGAGCAGCGGACCTTCGTTCAGGCCTTTCCACGCAGCGACCAGGCCGACGGCTGTGACCTGATTACGATTCGCTTCGTCGCCGGCTTCTTGAACCGGCTCGGGATCAATGAAGCTGTACTTGGGCGATCCAGTTTGGTAGAAAGAGGATTGAGCGCAGAAACTGCAATTCTCCGAGCACGATCCCGCCTTGGCGTTCACGATCGAGCAGAGATGAATCTTGTTTCCTTTAAACCGTTCGCGGATTCGGTTGGCCCACGAGAGCACGTCCAGAATGTCGGCGGAGGCTTCAAGATTGAAAAGCCACAGCGCTTCGTCACGAGCGATTTGTCCGCCGGCAAGAACCCGTTGGCCCAATTCCGAAATCCTGGTGTGATTGTTCGCGTCAATGGAGTTTTCAATCATGGTTGACAGGATATAGAACGGAGCTTTTTGCGCAAGACGCGAACCGACTTGGACTGCGGCTATGTGTTTTTGCGCGATGAATCTCGGGGACGAGGTTTGTTGGATAGCGGCAGCACGATGTCGTATTGCTGCTCTTCGAATTTGAGAACCAGTTGGATCCGGGCGATTTTGTTCGACACGCAAAAATCAATCGCCGCCGTTGAACTGAGGAAATCCATGGCTTCAGCGGGATTTCGGGTCCAATCCCCGATGTCTTTGAAATACAAACCGCTGTCTTTTTGCTGAACCAGAATCCGCATAGTTTAGTCCTCTCAGCCCTGCTGAACTCCGATGCAACTGCGACCAATTCAGTAGAATTGCGGAGGCCACGTTACTCGCGTCGGTGCGGACAGGCAATATGAATCGGTGAAAGCGAACGAAAACTAGCGCTCCGCTGAGGCGATGGAAAACTCAAGGTGCGGAAGGATCTAAGGGACAACAGTCCCAAGGATATTCTGGCGGTGCACAGGGCCATAGGCGCGACTATCAAAACTGTTCTCGCGATTGTCCCCGAGCACGAAATACTGATCCTTGCCGCACAGGATCATCTGTTCCTGGGGGCCGGACAAGGTATAGGTGAAATTGCCACGGGAAACATACGGTTCCGAAAGCCTTTTCCCATTCACATAAACGAAACCGCTCTTGAACAGAACTGATTCGCCGGGCATCGCGATGATTCGCTTGACCACGAAAACGCCGTCAGTGGGATCTTTCACCACCACGATGTCTTTGCGTTGGGGCGAGTGCACGTAATAAACCGCGCGATTGAGAAAATAATGATCCGCATTCTTCAATGTCGGCCACATGCTCTCACCGACGACCTGCACGGATTGAAAAAGGAAGTGACTGACGACGAAGTAACTGCCGCAGGCCAGAATCGCGAGCAAGACGCATTGCCAGAGTTGCTTGGCCCATGATGCGGCATCCGAAGTCTTCACTCCTGCGAGGCGGGGGCAAGGAAGATACATTTCAGAATTCATATACTCTGATGAATACACTAACCTGCCGCTCCACTCTGACAATGGAGGGTAATACGCAAAAGGAGAATGGGTGAACTACGGACCAAAAGACGGGGGAAAAGCGAGACCCCAGACAGCTCAGGTGAAAATCCAGGAAAAGGTGCGCGAGCGCGCGAAAAAAGCAGAGACAAAAACTAGGACGGTTTGGCCAGCAAGACCTGCGCGATGGCTTCCCGCAATTCTTCCAGCAAAAACGGCTTGCTGATCAGTCGATCCACCCCGGCGAGTTTGTTGCCAGAAGATTGCAGCATTTCGGCATAGGCGGTGATCATGATCACAGGCTGGCCCGGCCATTTGGATTTGATGGCCGCGGAGAGCTCATCTCCCTTCATGGCAGGCATTGCGAAATCGGTAATAACGAGATCAAAAATTCCCTTGTCGAGATTAGCCAATGCCTCTTTGCCGCTGTTGGCCGTCTGCACCTCATGACCATCGAACGTAAGCATCATTTTCACCGCGTCGCAAACGAACGGCTCGTCATCGACTACCAATATCTTCTTCGTTGGAATTACAGGCGCGCCCATTGATGATCGGGAATACTAGCCGCGCTCCTCATGAATGCCAGTTTTTTTATTGCTGAGAAAAGAGCCAAATTGGTCTAGCCGACCACCAGGCAGCTTCCGGGCGATCCCCTCGAAGTTGCTCCACGCCCCGTTGAATGCAGTCCAGCCGCGACCCCGGTTTAGACCCTTGAAAAGCCTGAAAAACAGGGGAAAACATCCTCAAAGATCGTTGACAACTCCGGCGAGTTCGCTACGGTTACGCGCTCGAAACTAAAATCAATAGCTTATGCCGACTACGAAGTCAGCCGAACGCCGCATGCGCAGCAGCGCTCGCAAAAACGCCCAGAACCGAAGCATCAAATCCCGCCTGCATACCTTGGAAAAGAAATATGCGGCTCTGGTCACCGCGGGCAAGAAAGAGGACGCTGCGAAAGCTCTCAAAGACGTGAGCTCAGCGTTCGATAAAGCGGCGAAACGAGGCGTCGTTCATAAAGGCACTGCCAACCGG
>JBQCEJ010000318.1:0-6445 GCA_051960355.1 Verrucomicrobiota bacterium
TTGGGCTTCGATCGCGGCGCGCACACAATCGCGTGCGTGAGCAGCGTTTGGGGTGGGCGCTCCCCAGAACGCCATGACGCAATCTCCGATATACTTGTCGAGTGTGCCGTCGTGCTTCTTGACGATATCAGCCACGAGAGCCAGATACGTGTTCACCGTGGCCAAAGTTTCCCGCGCCTGCTCGTTGAAATAGGCTTCCATGGCAGGGCCGGTCAGATTCTGCTCGGCAACGTATGCCTCTGCTCTTTCCTGGGTCGAATCTGTGAACTCGGTAAAACCTCGAACGTCCGCGAACAATACCGTCACTTCGCGCCGCGCACCTCCCAGTGAAAGCTTCTCGGCACCTAGCAGTTCGTTGACGATGTTCGGTGAAACAATGCGTGAGAAAATCGACTTTACCCGACGCTGTTCGGCTTGCTCGAACAGCACTCGCCACATCATCAAAGCGATGTAATTCATCAGCACTGCTCCGGCCAACGGCAAGACGACTGGCAGCCAGTAGCGGGTCTTCACGTAAATGGCGACGGTTGCCAGGAAATAAAGGCCCATGGTTGCCGCGACCAGTCCAGTGGCGAGGAGAATGCGCAAATGCCAGGTCAAGAGCGCTGCGCCGGCTCCAAGGATCGCAATCAGCGCCAGATCTACCGCGAGTGGCGTTCGGCGAACGAAGCGCCCGGTCAGAATGGAATTGGCCACATTCCAATGTTCGCTCGCCAGAAGCGTGTCTCGTTCCAAGGGCGTGGCGCCGCGGTCTGTGAGGTCATTACCAGTCGCGCTGGAACCGACAACGATCAGCTTGCCGGCCCAACTGCTGGGAAGGTCATTCGTTCCATCCAGACGCCAACGGTTTTCCAATAAAAGCTTCTCGATCGGTTCTTTGAAAAGTCGCGGGTCGTGATAGAGAATGGACCAATCGATGTAAAAATTGCCGTTCCCGTCGACAGGAATGGTTCGGTCGTTTCCCGATTTTCCCGGAAGATAAATTTTGCCCGCCTTCAGATCTACTTCGGCCTGGGCCAGGTCCAAGTTGAGTTCCTGAGCGGCCAGCACAATGCCCATATTCCAGATCCGTTCTTCGGTGAATGCTTTGGCCTTGGGCGCCGTTCCGGGCGGCAGTTTGTCGCCGATGAAATCCGCCAGTTCAAAGCGGCCTTGCTCATCGATTGGAATTCTTATCGGCTCGCCCTTCGAGCGGGGAAGGACGATTTCTGTTTTACCAACTCGGGCTTGAGTCAGGTCGACGCCGTAGTCTGGATCCGCTTCCACCTGTTTGAACAGCGGATGCCATTTGCGCTGAAGTTGAAAGGCTTGAGCGCGTCGCAGAACGCCATCCGAATCCTTGTTCCGATCGGTTGTGATATCGCCCAAAGCCAGCGCATTGGTGGCAAACAAATCCGGTGGCATCAGGTCTTTGGCATGGGCCAGAATCACATTGCCCGCTTGGCGCAATTGCAACGCGAAGAAGTCATCCGACTCAACTAGTCGATCGTCCGCCATCTGGACCGGAGCATGATCCGGGCGCAGTTCGCCGAAAATCACATCAAAAGCAATTGCCCGCGCCCCTTGGCCGGAAAGCTCCTGAACCAGGCGCCCATACACGTGACGCGGCCAGTAAAGCCCATACCGATAGCCCAGCAACTGGTTGTTTTTGATGAACGAGATGCTCTCGTCGCTGATATCCACAAAGCCCAGATTGGTCGCAACCGATGGTGAAAACTTGACCGCTTCGCGAACTCTGAAGTCGTAGGTGATTTTCTCCAGTCGCTCAAAAAAATCGAGCTGACACACGTGAAGCAGGCAAACGCAGGCAACTACGGAGAGCGCGATCAGGGCGGGAGCCAGCTTAACAGGCTTGAACTTCACTGGCGCGAAATAAACAAAAAACCCAGAGCAACACAAGGCTGCTCTGGGTTATGAAAGGCTTTTGACTTTAGTTCGCCGGCGGATTGCCGTTTCCGTTTTGACCAACGGTTGGCGAAACGAGGTAAACCGTTTGATCCACAGTGTAGACGCTGGGCGGCGTATTCGGTCCGATTCGCAATGCTTTCGCGTCTTTGATCAACTGCTTCAATTGAGATTCCGGGATGTTGGTGATCTGTCCGGTGGCGGCATCATAGATCTCGCCCGCTTTCACTTCCTTGGTCACCGGATTTCCGTCCGGACCGACGAAGGAAAGAACCACCGAGCCACTCAACACGCTCAACACGCCATCAGCACTGATGGTGTAAATTGTGCCGCGAACGCCAGCCACACCGTTCGGAATCTTGATTTCGTAGCGGGAGGTGGTGGAAAGCTTCTTTACAGTTCCCAGAATGCGGCCGGCCTTCAGGTCGAGTTGCGTATCGGTGACGCGATCAGCACCCGTTTGGGTCAAAGCCAGTTTGTCCAAACCGAGGACGGTATTTTCGAAAATACGCACGGCATCCTGCTCAGCCTTGGGTTGGGAATGAGAAGTTGAAGACGCGCTGCTGTCATTGGAGACTCCCGATGCTGCCGCTGCGAGAGCAACGCTGTCGTTTGCGGTGGCGTTGGGATTGTTGAGAACGACATCGACGTAAGAATCGGCTGCGGTCTGGAGGATGGTCCCTTGCTTGAGCACGGCTCCGGTTTTCAGCGGACGCCAACTCGGGGTTTCGGCGGTCATGTAGCGAGCCGCACCTTTGATATTCACCACTTTGGCGATTGCCGGGTCAGCTGCTTGAGTCGAAAGACTGGTGACAACTGCGAGGGCAACCATCGCGCCGGTAAGACGTTGGATTAATTTCATAGCGTATTTTTGACCTTTCCCATAACCACACTGCTAGAGTCTCGGGCTACTCTAAAGAGCCCGTTTTCATTGTCAATTCAATATTCCCCGCCCATTCGCTCGACCCTGGATTGTAAACACTTCATCGGCTTCTGGTGTTTGGATCGGCCGCGCCCTCTAGAAGTTGTTTCTGAACGATGGGCAGATAAGAGTCGGCAATCGTGTTGCCGTTCCATTCCAGCCGTTTGGAGCGCTCAAACCATACCCGGGCCGCTGCGTAATCTTTCGTTTGCACGTAATGCCAGCCCATGTAAGCCGCCGTAAAGTAGCCATTCGGGTCCAGTTTCACCGCTTGGTCAAAATACTTCCTCGCTTCATTCGTCTGCCCAATCCAATCCAGGCACATGCCGTAGCGCAACCAGGAATAACCGTCGAACGGATTGAGCGTCATGCTCGTGGCGAACCATTCCATCCCGCGGCGCGCGAGCTCCTGGTAGTCGTCAGTGCCTTCCCAACTCTGAATCCGCCACGCCTCGCCGATTTTGTAAGCGGTTTCGAAGTTCTTGGGCTCAGCCGCAAATGCCTTTTCCAGTGCTTGGATTTGTTTCGTGGAAAACTCGGGCGCGCGACCGGCCCGATTCAGCCAGACATATTCCTTTACGGTGCGCGCCTCTTGCCAGGTCAGATAGGCCATGCCGATTAGCAGTAAAGGAATTATGACGGATTTCGCCCGAAGGCGGGCTGCAAACCAATATTTGTCGGTCGCAAACCTCAACGTGCTGCTCAGCAGTGCCATCAAGCAAATGGCCAGAATGGCATTGGCCGGGATGTGCATATTGAAGTCCACCGCCGAGTGAATCAGAATTGCCAGCAAGCCCAGAGACGAACCCAGAACCAGCGCGAATTTGTTGCTATTCCCACCTCCGAGATCACCGGGATTGCCCCGGACAAATCGCCAGGTTTTGAGGAGTCCTGCGACCAAAAGACCCACAGCTGAAACGACCAACGCCAATCCAACAATGCCCCAGTCGGTCAGTGTGTTGAGATAATCATTATGAACGCGGTCGGGTTGTTGTTGAACCGATTGGGGACGGAATTCCCGAAAGCGGTAGTTGTAATGGTTCAGGCCAATGCCCCACCAAATGTTTTCCCGCCAGAGTTGGATCGCTGGTTGCCAAAGGTCGAAACGCGCGCTGTCGTTTAGATGATCATTGGCAGTGGTTTCCTGAACGCGAGCTTTTAGAAAATGTGCTTTGGGAATGAAATAAAAACTGCTTCCGAGCAGCACGAGCAGCAGAGCCGCCGCCGGCAGACGGTAGTTTCGGTGAAAGAGCAATATGCCGAACAGGACCACCAAAACCAGGCTTACGGAAATCCAGCTCCCACGTGAAAGCGACACCGCAATTCCCCCGAGAATCACCAGCGAGGCGTAGCCAATGAAAATCTTCATCACCGTCTTGGCGCGACTCACGAGCAACCAGGCGAGCCCCAACGGCAAGATCATTTCCAGAAAACCAGCGAGGTTGTTCGGTGAAATATACGTCCCGGTGCCGCGGTTCTTGTATGGCGTAATGAATGTCCACACTCGGTTGGAACCGGTGATGAACTGATACAGCGCGTAAAATGAAACAGCCATCGCCAGGAAAATCAGTGTGAAGACGATGAGTTGCGTGTGTTCCTGTCGGTGCAGATTGTTCAAAATCGCGAAGAATAAGAAGGCGTAAACCAGAACCTGGATCATCTCCACACGTGCGACATATTCCAAGTCCGAGGTGAAATACCGACCGACTGCGTAAGCGACGACGGCCAGCACGGCCCAACAGATCGGCGGCCAGAGGAGCTGCGTCCGCGGCTTTAGCGCCAGTCGAATACCCCAAAGCAACATCACTCCAAGTGTCAGCCCCTGCAGAACAAGAAAATCGAGCATCCGAACCGCACCCGTTGCCAGCGGTCCGAAAACGAGTATGGACAACACCAGTCCGAGGATTCCCCGCTCACACCATTTGTCCAAAACATCACGATTCACGCTGTGAAAGCTAGAAAAGCGGCTCTGCAAGGTCACGCCCAATAACCTTGCACGCGCTAAAACAAAAAAGCCTGCTCAGGTTGAGCAGGCTGGATTGAAACGGTTCTATTTAACTCAGTTCGAAAGATGCTCGCGCGGGTCCGTGACTTTGCCGGTCAACGCACTCGCGGCGACCGTCATCGGCGAAGCCAGGAACACTTGCGAGTCCTTGTCGCCCATCCGGCCGGGGAAATTCCGGTTCGTCGCGCTGATGCACTTGATGCCGGATTTGTTGATGCGGCCGAAGGTATCCACCGGACCGCCCAAACACGCTGCGCAACCAGCATTCTCGGTCATTTGCACGCCGGCGCTCACCAGGACGTCCCAGATCGTCTGGTTGCCCCAGTAGGTGGACTGCAAGTCGCGCACGATTTCCGGTGTCGCGGGCACGCCAAAGGTGTCGATCGCCACCCGCTTGCCGCGGAGAATGCGTGCGAACTCGACGAAATCGCTCGTCTTGCCGCCGGTGCAGGAACCGATATAAGCGCGGTCGAGTTTCACATCCATTTCCTTCGCTTTTTTGCGCTGACCTGGATCGGGATGACACGCCACCGTGGGTTCGAGTTTGTCGAGGTTCACGACCAGTGCATAAACGAACTTCTGGTCGGCATCCAACTCCACGGGTTCATAAGTCGCTCTAGTCCCGTTCAACTTGACGCGGGCATCCACATATTCTGCCGTGCGTGAATCGAAGGGGAAAATGCCGTTCTTGCCGCCCGCTTCGATCGCCATGTTTGCGACCGTCATGCGGTCATCGATCGACAGTGACGCCACGCCCGGGCCGTCGAACTGCATCGCGCGGTAGGTGGCGCCGTCGAAGCCGATTTCACCGATGCAATGGAGAATGATGTCTTTCGCCATGACGCCGGGCTGCATTTTGCCTTCCAGCCGGAAGTGCATCGTTTCAGGAACTTTGATCAGCAGCTTGCCGGTGCCCATGACGAATCCCGCGTCGGTGTTGCCGATGCCGGTAGCGAATTGATTGAATGCGCCGGCCATGCAGGTGTGTGAATCGGTGCCGAACAGAATTTCGCCGGGGCGCGTGTGTCCTTTCTGTGGCAAGGCGGTGTGGCAAACGCCGGCGTAGCGCGAGCCATACTGACGATTCAACGCGCCCTTCTTTGAATCAAAAACCCAATGGCCGCTCGGGTCATCAATGACGTCGTAGAAATAAGGAATGTTCTGTTCCTTCACGAACTCGCGGAGGATGTCCACGTTGCGGTTCGATTTGGAATCCGCAGTGAAGATATAATGATCAGGAATGATCACGACGCGGTTGCGATCCCAGACCTTTGCGTCCTTGCCGAACTCGCGTTTGAAGACGCCGATCGTGCCGGGCCCGCAGACATCGTGGGTCATCAGAACATCGGCTTTCACCCAAACATTATCGCCCGCCTCGACACGCGGTTTGCCGGCGGCGCGCGCGAGTATCTTTTCTGTCAACGTCATAAGCGCGCAGAAGGTAGCGGAGCTCGCGCCTGACTTCAACTCGGAAGAGAAAACGCCCATGACGACGCACGGAAAGCAAAGCCCAATCAGGGCAATTCTCACTTTAGGGAGCGCGGGATTCATCCCGCATCAATGTTCCGCCTTCGAAAGCGTCGGAATATAAGAAACCGCTCGTGTTCTTCCAC
>JBQCEJ010000319.1:0-7611 GCA_051960355.1 Verrucomicrobiota bacterium
ACCTGCCGCACAGCGGCTCAGTTCAATCAGTGCGCTGCAGCGAACGGCCTTTCTGCTGCCCGTTCGCGCATCGCGGGACGCTGTAAGCGCACGGTGCGCTCCACTGCCGCCAAGGCCGTCGCTGAGTTCTATCGTTCGGCAACAAGCCACTTCACACCATGAGAATGATTTTGCAGATGTTGCTCCTTACGCTTCTGTTCGGCTGCGCTTCGACACCTTCGCCCCGGATCAGAGAGGTCGCGCAGAAGTATCAGACTGTGAATCGTTGGATGAGTCGCGACGACGTCTACCACATCCTGGGACAGCCGCAGAGCAGGCTTGCAGATGGACGTGAGCAGTGGCGTGTTTCAGATGGCGGGCACAGCGCCGAGTTGCTGCTGAGATTCGGCATCGAGGGGAATATCACCGAAATGGAGCAGCATTATCCCATCGTGACAAAGTGAGGACGACATTGTCGAACATATGGCGAGGTTCCGTGGTATCGGAGGTCGAGCACGAACAGCGCCCTGTTGCTGCTCCAGTTGCTGACTCTCCCGTTCTTCCCGGTCGCGGTTTTCGTCTGCCTGGTGCTGCTCACCGGGGAGATCTATCACGACAAGGCAGATGCGATCGGCGGATTGAGGCGATGGGGCTTCGGCAACAAGGTCGCTGCGGTAATTATCCTTCTGGCATGCGTGGCAGTATTGGTATTTCACCCCTTCAGGAGGGCGCGGTAGATGCTGATTTCCCCAACAAGGCGATGCACAGAATGAGCGGTAGGCACATCTGCTCGCGATTCGGGTGGCTCTGGGTACCGTTCATTATCGAACCATGAAAGCACGGCGCACATTTCAGTTGTTATCGCTGACTTTGTTTTTGGCATGTTTTGTTTCTGGCTGTGCCACGACGAAGCCTGCAGCACCGTCCGCGGAAAAGGAAGTAAGAGCCGGTCCGAACAGTTGTATTGTGGATGATCGCCCTGTGCGATGGTGGGAGTATGCATTAGCGCCAGTGTCGCTCACTTGGTGGCTGCTCACTGAAGGCCAGGGATATAGTCCATGAAAGTCGTGGCCTAACGGACAAAGATTGCTTTGGCTGAACGAAGGAGCGCCGCTATCGGTGGTTGAACGAGCCCGGTTAAGATTTCGATCTCCTTGTCTTTTGCTTTTGCGCCTCTTTTCCGTCAACTTCGCGGTGCCGTGTTGCCCCGAACGTCGGTTTGCCGCAACGGCCCATCGCCCAAACCCGGCGGCTGCCCCACGAACGCCGGTTTAGCCTCTGCTGGCGGGCGCGATGGACACGGCAATGGAATCTTTGTGGACGTCGAGGCCGAGGTAGTGAATGATTTGGCTCATGGATGTTTGGTTGATTATTCTGTTCTCAATGACCCGACTTCATGCTGGGCCTTTAACCTTGTGGATCGGTCCGCTTCGGCGGATAACCCACGCTTACAACCGGAATCAAACACCCGCACCGGCTTTCTATTAAGCCATAAGGTCTAGACCGTTTATGCGCACCAAAAGGATTTGGCTGTTGGCGGTGGTTTTGGTGTGCGGCTGTTCCGCACGAAATGCGCCGCTTTCCTCTCAAGACCGCTCTGCGATCACCAATCTGATTGAGAACGAGAACATCGGCAGTATTACCGAGATTGAACCGATGCGCGATGGAACAGTGCAGGTATTCACTCGAGTTCCGGGAAAGGGCGGAGGAGATCTTTTGACGCTAGCCAAGACCAGAACGGAATGGAAAATCCTCAAGCGTGGAGCTTGGATGAACTAGCAATGAAACGGCCTAACGGACAAAGATAGCTTTGGCCGACGAAGGAGCGCCGAAGCTATCGGTGGTTGAACGAGCCCGGTAAGATTTCGATCTCCTTGTCTTTTGCTTTTGCGCCTCTTTTCCGTCAGTTCCGAGGAGCCGTGTTGCCCCCGATGTCAGTTTGCCGCAACGGCCCTGATACCGGGAAACCATTGCCTAGGCATGCCGGTCCGGCATCGGCAACTCAACGGCCTCTACGCCCTCCAAGGAGAGTCGCTTGGCCACCCGCTTCCCCTTGGCTTTCGCCTTCTCCAGGGTGGCACCACGGCGTTTCCGGCGGCCACGGGCATCGGTGTGAACAACCTCGTAGGAGTCGTAAACTTTGACGACCTCCTGTACAGGGGCCGTGCCGTCACCGCCTGACCCGTTTCGCGGCTTCAGCACCTTCCTCATCGGGCTGTAGTAGATCGGCAATCGAACCGAGCCCCACGAGGCAAAATCAACTGGCTCGCCTGTGCTCACTTTATAGGGCGTACCGAGATTCCTGCCACTGAGGCGCAGCCGGAAAGGCCGCTGCGGGGTCAGGTGGAGGGTGGAGGACTCGCACGGATTGGCACAGTTTGGCACCCGAGCGAAGGGATTTACCTGAAGGGCTGGGTAAGGGGGACGGGAAAATATTCTCAGATTTTCGCGACAGCACTTTGTCGCGAAAGCGTCGCGAAAATGGGGAATTTTCCGGAAAGTGGGGTTTTTGTGGGAAAAAAATGGAGCGAGCGAAGGGATTCGAACCCTCGACATTCACCTTGGCAAGGTGACGCTCTACCAGACTGAGCTACGCTCGCTTCCTAAAGGGCTCGGAAAAACTACGGCAACGGCTCCGGATTGCAAGTCTTGTTTTTGTTTCACTTGAATCTCCCATCGCCACACTCGTCCCCAACCTCATTCTAAGCTTAACCGCCGGTCAGGTTGCCGATCCGGCGCAGGCGCAACCACGGTTCGCCGGTTCTGCGGGATTCCGTTAGATCCACTTCGAATTCGGCCACCCAGTCGTTGTGCTCCTCGGGATCGACCAGCATCTGCTGCACGCGCCAGGATTTCTTGTCGTCGGACGGGATCACGTAGGTGTGCCGGACGTTGCGAGCGTTAGGATCCAGGCAAATGTATTTATGCTCCACTTCGTAAGCTTCCACCGCAGCCCGCAATCGTTCGGCGGTCCAGGGTTGACCTTCCCCGTCCTGTGTCGAACTCAGCCCATTCAAAACCTGCTCGTAATCGGCAATGACCAGACCGCGCAGCAACGCAAAGATCCGGTTGCGAATCGCCGCGGTGAACGCCTTGGTGTCGCGGGTGACGTCGGCGGCGGCTTCTTCCGCGCCGGGTGGACGCACTTCTTTGGTCTCCGCGCGCTGATAATTCGGATCGCGCATCTTCTCCCATTCATCGAGCAGGCTGGAATCGATCTGACGAATCATGGTGCTGAGGTACAGTTCCATTTCACGCACCTGCTCGTTTTTGGCGGCGTCGGGAACGGTTTGCGAGAGCACTTTGAAAACGCTGTTCAGATGGCGCAGCAGGATTCCCTCGGCGCGCTGAAGTTCGTAGTCGCGGATGTAATCGGCAAAGGACCGGAACTGCTCGAACATTTCGCGGACGATCGACTTGGGCCGGATGTTTTCCTGACCGACCCACGGGTGCCGATCGGCAAAGGCGTTGAACGTGGAATAGATGAACTCGCGGTTGGGTTTGGGGTATTCGAGTTTTTCCAATTCTTCCATGCGCTGGTCGTACTCCACGCCTTCCATTTTCATCTCGCTCATCTTCTGCGACTTCACCTTGTCGAGCTGTTTGCGGAGAACGATTTCTGGATTCTCGAGAATGGATTCCACCAGCGTCAGCAGCACCAGCGCGTAATCCGATGCCTGCGGATCCAATAACGGAAGTGTGTCCAGCAGATACAGCGAGAGCACCTGATCCATCGAAAAGTCTTCCTGAAGATCGACGTTCACGCGCAGGTAACGACCTTCCGCGGTTTTCGGGATGAACTCGATGATTTTCCGGTCCAGCAGTGATCGGAACAGTTGCCAGGCGCGCTTCGTGTGGGCCTTTTTGGCCTTGGGCGTCTCGTGACAATCGCGAATGAGCTTTTGCATTGCCGCACAACCATCGCCTTCCCGGCTCAACACGTTCAACAACATCGCGTGCGTCACCTGAAAGCGCGATGTCAACCGCTCGGGCGGAGCCGCGATCAACCGGCCGAACGTGTTCTTGTCCCAGTTGACGAAATTCTTTTCCGGCGGCTGGCGCTTCACCGTTTTCTTGCCGTCGCGGGCGGACTTCTCGGCTAGTTTGATATTCTCGATGACGTGTTCTGGCGCTTGCGCAACGACCCAACCGCGATCATCGAAACCCTTGCGACCCGCCCGGCCGCCGATCTGATGGAAATCGCGCGCGCTCAGAATTCCGGTTTTTTGCCCGTCAAATTTACACAACCGGGTGAACAGCACCGTGCGAATCGGCACATTGATTCCAACCCCGAGCGTGTCCGTGCCGCAAATGACTTTCAGCAAACCTTTCTGTGCCAGGCCTTCAATCAAAACGCGGTATTTCGGCAACAGCCCGGCGTGATGCAAGCCGATGCCGTGGCGCAACCATTTCTTGATTTCAGGACCATACGGGCTGCTGAATTTGAAACCTTCCAGCGCGGCGGCAATCGCGGCTTTCTCATCGCGAGTGCAGACATTGATGCTGGTGAAATCCTGCGCGCTTTGGGCAGCTTCGAGTTGAGTGAAATGCACGACATAGACCGGCGTCTTGCCCTCGGCGACGAGCGATTCGAGCGTTTTGGCCAGCGACAATTCTGAGTAGGCGTGTTCCAACGGCACGGGGCGCTCGACGGAACTGACGGTCACGGTGGGACGGCCGTTGAGCCGCGTGAGTTCCTCTTCGAAAAACGCGGTGTCGCCGAGCGTCGCCGACATCAGGAGAAATCTGGCCTGCGGCAAAGTCAGCAAAGGCACCTGCCAGGCCACGCCGCGTTCGCGATCGGCGTAGTAATGGAACTCGTCCATGATGACATCGCCGATGTTGGCCTGCGCGCCTTCGCGCAGCGCGATGTTGGCCAGAATCTCCGCCGTGCAACAAAGAATAGGCGCGTCGCGATTCACCGAAGCGTCGCCGGTGCTCAAGCCGACGTTGTCCGGCCCAAACTCGCGACACAGCGCCATCCATTTTTCGTTCACCAACGCTTTGATCGGACAGGTGTAGATCGAGCGGCGGCCCTGGGCGAGGGCTTTGAAGTGAAGCGCGGTGGCGACGAGCGATTTGCCGGAGCCGGTGGGCGTGTTCAGAATGACGTTCTTTTCCTCGAACAATTCGAGAATGGCGGATTCCTGCGCCGAATAGAGCTGGAGCTTGCGGCTTTCCGTGAATTCGAGAAAGCGTTCCAGCAAAAGGTCATTGCTGAGGTCCTCGCCGCGTGGAATCAGATCGTAAAGGTTTTTTGACACCGTGCGGAACTGTAGCCCTCGGACGCGCCCTTGAGAAGAAAGATGCGTTATGCGTTGAGTGCAGCCTAAAACCTCGCCGGCTCTGGACTGCGATCGCAAAAGTTATTGCGGGACACGGCCGTAGCTGCAATGCTACGGCGCTTTATGCGTTGGTTGCTGAATTTTCTCAAAAGCCTGTTCTCGTCGAAACCGCGAAAAACCGGTCGGGGCGAACTGCTGGGAATGTACCTGGGCGAAAGCAACCATTCCGGCCGTCGGAAACCCAACCGCGACCGCGCCTGATCCGGCCGGGATTTTCTTGGGATCGTGCTTTCCATCTCTTCCTCGTTCCGCTAATTTCGCGTTACGCGTCGGTTTCCGACGGACTGTAGCCCGATGGCAAATCCCGCCTGAGGCCTCTCCCGATTTTCTGCCGCGCACTCGCGTGCCGTTATGGACGCGGTCCGAATCTAAATGTCACAACCTCAGATCATTCAGGGCGGCATGGGTGCCGCGGTTTCCGACTGGCGCCTGGCCCGGAGCGTTTCTCAACTCGGACAGCTCGGAGTTGTTTCGGGCACGGCCATCGCGGTGATTCTCGCGCGCCGGTTGCAGTTGGGCGATCCCGGTGGCGAAGTCCGCCGCGCTTTAAGCCATTTCCCCAATACTGAAATCGCCGAGCGCCTCCGCGCGGATTATTTCGTCCCAGGCGGAAAAGCAGCCGATGCTTCGTTCAAGGCCGTTCCGATGCCGACGCTTGCTCCGCCCGGAATCCTGATGGACCTGACGGTTGCCGCCAGCTTTGTCGAAGTTTTTTTGGCCAAGGAAGGACACAACGGTCTGGTCGGGATCAATCTGCTGGAAAAAATTCAGCTGCCAACGTTGCCCACGCTTTACGGCGCGATGCTCGCCGGAGTCGATTACGTGCTGATGGGCGCGGGCCTTCCGCGGAACATTACCGGAGCGCTGGATCGGCTCGCGAACGGGGAACCTGTGGAACTCGCCGTTGAAGTCGAAGGCGCCAGCGAACCGTTCTTCAGCCGCTTTGATCCGCAACCGTATCGCGCCGCGATTCAAACTCTCAAACGCCCGCAGTTCCTGGCGATCGTTTCTTCCGCCACGCTGGCAATGACGCTGGCCAAGAAATCCAACGGCCGAGTCGATGGGTTTGTCGTCGAAGGCGAAACCGCTGGCGGCCACAACGCGCCACCGCGCGGACCAATGCAGTTGAGTGGTCAAGGCGAGCCGATTTATGGGCCGCGCGACACGCCGGATCTGGAGAAGATTCGCGCCTTGGGTCTGCCGTTCTGGCTGGCGGGTTCCTTTGGCCGTCCGGGCAAATTGGCCGAAGCCCTTCAACTCGGCGCCGCCGGCATTCAAGTCGGAACCGCCTTTGCGTTCTGCGATGAATCAGGCATTCGCGCCGATTTGAAACAACAGGCGTTGCAGCTCAGCCGCGAAGGGCGCGCGGAAATTTTCACTGATCCGCTGGCGTCACCGACCGGCTTTCCCTTCAAGGTCGCGCAGTTGGAAGGCAGCCTTTCGGATCCGTGTTTGTTTGCGGAACGCTCCCGCGTCTGCGATCTCGGTTATCTGCGGCATCTATATCAAAAGCCCGACGGCTCGGTTGGCTACCGTTGTCCGGCGGAACCCGAGGAAGATTACACGCGTAAAGGCGGAAAGCTCGAAGAGACGCTCGGCCGGAAATGCGTGTGCAACGGTTTGCTGGCCACTGTCGGGATCAAGCAGAACCGTGCCGATGGCACCTTGGAACCTCCGTTGGTCACGGCTGGCAATGACTTCAAAAACATCGCCCAGTTTGTTCCGCCTGGAAAAAATTCCTACACTGCGGCGGACGTCATCGCGCTGCTGCTGAAGAAATAGCCGCGCTATTTCTTGCTCAAGTCGCTTTCAAGTGCAGCCGCTTTGGGCTGGCTAATTTCCGGTTCGCGCCCGGCTTCCTGCACCTGAATGTAGCGGCGCAACAGGAACGTTCCGACGGGCGTGATCATTGCCATGCAGGCAATGATCAACCACATGAACTGCGAATCGCGCGGGCCGACCGCTGGACAATACCGTTCCAGCATTCTGCCGGAGAGCGCGCCCACGACAAATTTCGCGCCGAAGTAGGGCAGCACCGACATCGCCATGTAGGAAGCTTCCTGACCTTTGGGCGCAATGGCGGCTGCGTATTCAAACAACCGCGGCGACCAGAGCGCTTCCCCGATCGAGAGCAGAACAACAAACAGACAAATCGCGACGTAGAGTGGATTGACGGCACCGGGAATTCCGAGCCACGTATGCGCGATCAGATGGCCCAACCAACCGTCTGCCAGTGGCTGAAACCAGACCGGTGGCAGCGCGAGCAAGAACACTGAACTCGCCGCGA
>JBQCEJ010000320.1:0-8571 GCA_051960355.1 Verrucomicrobiota bacterium
GACTTCAGCGGCGGCAGTTTGCGGATCTATGGCGCGGCGACGGAGAACCTCGGTCAGGCGTTGCTCTCCGCGAGTTCGCTGATGGATCTGCAAACGGGGAGTCATTGGCTGACTTTTTCAAACAGCAGCGCGATCCCCTGGAGCAGCAGCACGCTCAGTGTCATGAACTGGCAGGGATCGACCAATGGCGGCGGCTCGGATCGATTGATCTTTGGGACAAGCGCTTCAGGTCTGACCGCCGCGCAGTTGAGTCGCATTCAATTCGTCAATCCGGGCGGATTTCCTGTGGGCCGTTATCCCGCGCGAATGCTTGGAACCGGCGAGGTCGTGCCCGCACCTTTGCCGACGCTTCTGTTTTCATGGTCACAGAACAATTTGATTCTGATGTGGACGGGAATGTTCGTGCTGCAAAGCTCCACGAATGTTCTGGGACCTTACACAAATGTGGTCGGAGCGACGAGTCCTTACAACAGCGGAGCCGCTGTGTTCCCGACGCAGTTCTTCCGGCTCAGTCTGAACCAACCCTGAACACGGAATCGAAATGCGGACGAGGACTGAACGCTGAAGGAACTGATGACGTCCTTCCGGCAGCGGCGGGCTTTGGCATTGGAGGCGGATTGCCACTATACAGTCGCGCGGGCCTTTGCTAGCGTTTGCGGACTTATGGCATTGGATGACATCCTTCTTGAGGCGGAAGAAAAAATGATCAAGACCGAACAGGTCGTCGTGAACGAGTTTGCCGGCGTGCGTACCGGCAAGGCGTCCGCGGGCCTGGTCGAAAATATCATGGTCGACGTCTATGGCTCGAGCATGCGCATTCGCGAACGGGCGGGCATCACCACGCCGGAACCGCGGACCTTGGCGATTCAGCCTTGGGATGCCGGCTCGCTTCAGGCGATCGAGAAAGCCATTCAGAAGAGCAACCTTGGTTTGTCCGCCGCCGTTCAAGGCCGCATGCTCCGTATTTTCTTTCCCGAACTGAGCCAGGAACGCCGCATGGAGTTCGTCAAGATCATCAAGAAGATGGCCGAAGATGGACGCGTGGCGGTGCGCCATGTGCGTCGCGACGCGATGGAACAATTGAAGAAACACGCGCACGACAGCGGTGTGACTGAGGACGAAGTCGAGAAGGCGGAAAAGGAACTGCAAAAGCTGACGGACAGCTATATCGCCAAAATCGACGCCCACATCACCACCAAGGAAAAGGAAATTCTGACGGTTTGACGGGTGGTTTTTCCCGCAACTGGAACTGTGGATCAAACGCGCGGAGACCAGTCCTCCGCCGGAAGATTTCGATAAGGAACCGGAGCGCTGAGCATTGCTTGGCGCGGCTCAAGATCAATTTAGCCCAAGCTCATTCCTGCCTGATTTCCGGATTCCTGGCGATATTTCAAAACCGACTCTCGGCCAGGCTTCGCGGAGCAATGCTCCGCGTTCCTTCGCAAGTTACTCGAATGCTTCCACGCGGATCATCACCGGTTTGGCTTTGACCGCCGGCAATTTCGCGATCTTCGCCAGGGCTTTCTTCATCGCCACATTCGGCGCGTCGTGAATCATCAGAATGAGCGGAACGCTTTCGCCTTCGTGACCTTCCGGTTGAATCACCGATGAAATTCCAATCTTCGCAGCGCCAAAGATCGCCGCGATTTTGGCGAGCACTCCCGGACGATCCACCACGCTCAAGCGCACATAATAGCGCGAAACGATTTCATCCATCGGCATCACGCGGCATTTCTTCGCATGCGCGACGAATGGCGCAATGCGCATCTTGGCGCCGTTCTTCAGATCCAGTGCGGCATCGGCGACATCGCTCAACACCGCGCTGGCCGTGGCGTCCTTGCCGGCGCCGCGACCATAGAACAACGTGTCGCCGACGATATCGCCGCGAACGAAACAGGCGTTGAACACGCCGTTGACGCTGGCCAGCACATGCGAGTTGGGAATCAAGGTGGGATAGACCGAAACCTGCACGCCGGCTTTCTTGGCTGAAACCTGTTTCACGATTCCCAGGAGCTTGATGGTGAAGCCCAGTTGCTGCGCGAACTGCATGTCGATCTTGGAAATCTCCCGAATGCCTTCGGTATGAATCTGGTGATGATCCACCCAGAAGCCGTGCGCCAGCGAGGCGAGAATGCCCGTCTTGTGCTGCGCATCGATGCCGTCGATGTCCAGGTCCGGCGGTGTTTCGGCGTAACCCTGTTTTTGCGCATCGGCCAACACGCTGGCGAACTCCGCGCCTTCCTGCTTCATGCGGGTGAGAATGTAATTGCAGGTGCCGTTGACGATGCCGTAGATCGCGGAAAACTGATTGGCAACAAAGCCTTCGCGTAGAGATTTGATAATGGGAATCCCGCCGCAAACGCTCGCTTCGTAGTAAAGATTCGCTCCGTGCCTGGCCGCGGCGGCAAACAGTTCGGGTCCGTGCGCCGAGATCAACGCCTTGTTGGCCGTGACGACGGTCTTTCCCTTGGCCAGGGCCGCGAGCACCATCGCTTTGGCAATGCCAGTGCCGCCGACGAGTTCGATCACAACCTGAATTTCAGGATCATTGACGATCTCCTGCCAGTCGGTCGTGAGCAGGGAGCGGGTGATTGGATAGGCGCGTGGTTCGTCCAACGATTTCACCGCGATTTTGCGAAACGCCAGCTTCACGCCCAGGCGCGCCGCCATGAGTTCGCCGTTTTGCTGGAGGGCATGAAACACGCCGCTGCCAACCGTTCCGCCGCCGATCATTCCAAGGTTTACCTGCTGCATAAGGCGGCAAAGAATGCAGGGAAAGGACGGGCGCGACAATTCAAATCCGACGGCGAACCGCTCATCGGGTGCATCCTGACACTGCCTCGGTTCACATTGCAGGAGGAGCGCGGCGTTTACGCCGCTTCAACGTGCGCAAACCCGCAGGGCAATGATTTCACACAATCAGAATGCACATTGAAGCGACCTGAAGGTCGCGCACCGGGGGCAGTGTCAGGATGCACCCCCGCTCATCCGACGCACTTGGACACGAGCACCCGTCAGCCCAAAAGTTTCGACGAACCGAACTGTTTTGCCACAGAGAACACATTGCGCCGCAGAGCGATCCGTGGTTGAAGTATTGAGCCATATCGGACAACGAGGATTTGCCTAAACCGCGCTGCTGCGCGCAACTCATCAATCCACTCCAAATCTGATTCCAGCCAGTTCGACTTTCTGGTCCTTGCCCGGATGCGTGCCCCGGGCGGGCGAAGCGGATGCGGATCGAGAGCCGGCGCGAAAAAGGCCGGCGAGCTGCTCGGTGTCGCGGCGATCAGTCTTCACCTTGTCGGAAGCTTTCCTGGAATGAGCGGCGGGGCGATCACGTCACAATGAAAGCCTTTGTTGCGCAGGTGGCGGCAGAGGACGAAGCCGCACGGGCCGGCTTCATAAGCCAGGCGCAGCTCGACGTTTTCGGCCGCGAGCTTCTAGATGAGCTTATCGACGGCATCCAAGGTGCCGCCGATGATGCCGTAGCGGCGGACCTCGGTGGAGTTGGCGGGCGCGATGGACACGGCGATGGAATCTTTGTGGACGTCGAGGCCGATGTAATGCACGATTTTGTTCATGGGTGTTTGGTTTCGTTATAGTGTTATCAATGGCCCAGCTTCGTGCCGGGCCTTTAACCTTGTGGATCGGTCCGCTTCGGCGGATAACCCACGTTTGCAACCGCAATCAAACACCCGCACCGCCTTTCTGTTAAGCCATAAGGTCTAGGCGGATTTGAGCGTCATGGAAAATTCATGCCAGTGCGGTGCAGTTGGTAGAGGCGTTCAGACATTTCGCATTCGCCATCCAGAGCGTTTGTTTGATGTCGTCGCGGATGTTGGCAGCGATTTTCCACATTTCCTTGATGCTCGTCGTGTTTGGGCTTGCCGTCTTTGCGGCCAGCGATTTGCTTGGATGCGGATTCCATTCAAAAACCTTGAGGAGATTTTGGTTCGCGTTGATTCGCCGGATTGGCAGAGTTGGGATTGGCCAGCATTGGTAGGCATAGGGGACAGTTGCAGATGGCGCGGCGAGCCGCTCGACAAGAGATATGTTATTTAGTAAGAACCATCCGCCTAACACAGAAGGGTGTGTTGCTGCGGAGCGCAGCGGAGCCAGCAAACACGCCACTGGTTGAACAAGCCCGGTAGAAGAGTAAAGGAGTAGAAAGCGCGTCCTATGGCGCTTATGTTTCAGCCGGGAGGGTCGGAGTCATCCGCGAACGGCAACTTAGAGTCCACTTATCCATTCCCAAAGCACGGCTCAGCGCGTCTGCCGGTATCCCGCCTCAACGTTGATTTTTGAACAGGTCCAGCACCTTGCGGTTTTGCCCAACAGTGGACCGGCTGGCAGCAAGTGCGGAAAACTCAGGGGCATTGCCGATTGCGATACGGGTTTTTCGCAACTTGCTGGGTGGCTGGGTTAGCCGTGCCGGAACTCGAATCAAACATTTTGCCGGGATTGAGAATTCCATTTGGATCCAAAGCGCGCTTGAGTTCGCGCATGACACGCATCTGGGCTTGGCCGGCAAACTGTGGCAGAAAGGATTTCTTGGCGATGCCGATTCCGTGTTCGCCGGTGATCGTGCCGCCCAGGCGAATGGCTTCAGCGAAAATCTCGTTGAACGCTTCGTGGACGCGGTGCATCTCCTCCTGATTCCGTTCGTCGGTGAGGAAGGTGGGATGCAAATTGCCATCGCCCATGTGACCAAAAGTGCCGACGCGAAGCTTGTGCCGTGCAGCAACCGTCGCGATGAAGCGAACCATGCCGGCCAGTTCACTGCGCGGAACGGTGACGTCTTCGAGTATCGTGGTCGGCGCTACGCGGGCCAGCGCGGAGAAGGCGCTGCGACGCGCCGTTGCGAGTTGGGCGGCTTCGGCTTCATCCCTGGCCACGCGGATTTCCAGCGCGTTGTTTTTGCGGGCGATGGTTTCCATCTGCGCCGCTTCTTCCGCGACAGCCGCAGCATGGCCATCCGTTTCCATGAGCAGCAAGGCTTCGCAGTTGAGTGGCAGTCCCACTTTCGCGAACTCCTCAACGCATCGGATCGTCGTGCGATCCAGAAATTCCACGGTGCAGGGAATGATTTGGGCGGCGATGATGTCTGAAACGGCCTGCGCCGCTTGCTCGATGTGCGCGAACGTGGCGAGCAGCGTTTTCTTTGCGGCCGGTTTGGGAATCAGCTTGAGCAAGACTTTGGTGATGACACCCAGCGTGCCTTCCGAGCCGACGAACAAATCGCGCAATGAGTAACCGGCGACATCTTTGACGCACTTGTTGCCGGTCCAAAGGATTTCACCATCGGGTAAAACGATTTCCAGGCCCATGACATAGTTGCGCGTGACTCCGTATTTCAAACCCCGCAAGCCGCCGGAGTTCTCCGCGACATTGCCGCCGATCGTGGAAACTTTCATCGAGCCGGGATCCGGCGGGTAGAACAAGCCCGCTGCGTTCGCGGCATCGGAAATTTTTTGTGTGATCACGCCGGGCTCGACCAGCATCGTGAGATTGGCGCGATCGAGTTCCAGGATTTTGTCCAGCTTCACCAGAGCGAGCACGATGCAATCGGCGCTGGGCAACGAACCGCCACTGAGGCCGGTTCCCGAGCCGCGCGTCACGACAGCCGTTTTGGTGACAGCCGCCAATTTCAAAATCGCGGCGACCTGGTCCGTGCTGGTGGCAAACACAACGCAGCCGGGCAGTTGCTTCAAGGCGGCGGTGCCATCGAAGGAGTAGGGGATGAGGTCTTCCTTTTCGACCAGTACATTCTGCGGCCCGAGAATTTGTCGGAGTGCAGCGAGGGTTTGTTGCGCGAGCGCCATACTTCGAGCGGAGCATGTTGGAGCGGGTTTCGCGGGTCAAGGAGATGGCGCGAGGAAATGTGCCGGGGCCGATTCTCAAACACCGTGATTCCACCGCGTTGAATCTCGAAGTGATTTGCAATCGGCGATTCCATATGATCGTCAATGCGAGTCCACCTCCTTGCGTCGGCTGCTGCATGGGAGTTGGCTTTAACTGGCTTGAACTCGGGTCCGTGCGTCTGCAATCTCTTCTCGACGGACCGCGAGCCCGGCGGGTGCAGAAAATTCAACTAGAACTGCAGAACGAAACAAAGCTCCACCGAGGTCATTGGGTTAGTCTAGGCACGCAACAAATTGAACCGTTTTATGAAATTCATTCACGACGATTTCCTCCTCAGCACGCGAACCGCGCGGCGGCTTTATCATCAATACGCCGCCAGCGAACCGATCTTTGACTATCACTGTCATCTCTCGCCCAAGGACATTGCCGAGAACCGCCAGTTCAATAATCTGTTCGAGATATGGCTCGAAGGTGACCACTACAAATGGCGCGCCATGCGTTCCAACGGCGTTGCCGAGCGTTTTTGCACGGGCAATGCCGACCCATTTGCCAAGTTCCAGGCGTGGGCCGCGACCGTCCCGCACACGCTGCGCAATCCGCTCTATCACTGGACGCACCTGGAGTTGAAACGCTATTTCGGCATCGACGAACTGCTCGATGAAGCCAGCGCCGCCCGGATCTGGAAAAAAGCCAATGAACGTCTTGTAACCTCGGACCTCAGCACTCAAGGCATTCTAAAAAAGTTCCGTGTCGATTGCGTTTGCACCACCGACGATCCGATCGACGACTTGAAATATCACCGCGCGTTTGCCGCTGGCGGCCACTCCACGCGTTTGTTGCCAGCCTATCGACCTGACCGGGCGCTCACGGTGAATCAGCCGGAGTCGTTCAATCAATGGACGGATGCCCTCGGTGCGGCGGCCGATATTGAAATTCGCGATCTTTCCAATTTCCTGGATGCCTTGCGCGCTCGCCACGAGTTTTTTCACCAGCAAGGTTGCCGGTTGTCCGATCACGGCCTGAACCAGTGCTACGCTGATTTCTGTTCACCCAAAGTCGCGGCGGCAATCTTTGCAAAAGCGCGCCGAGGTGTTGCCGTTTCCGCCGAAGAGCACGGGCGTTTTGGCGCCTTCATGATGTTGTTCTTCGGCCGGTTGGATGCCGAAAAAGGCTGGACCAAGCAGCTTCATCTCGGAGCTTTGCGGGGCAACAACACGCGTCTGCTCAAGCAGCTTGGGCCGGACACGGGCTTCGATTCCATCGGCGATTTGCCGCAGGCCGCTTCACTCTCGCGTTATCTGGATCAATTGGATCAGGAGAACTCTTTGCCGCGCACGATCATTTACAATCTGAATCCGGCGGACAATTACGCGTTTGCCACAATGATCGGCAACTTCCAGGACGGAACCATTCCCGGCAAAGTCCAATACGGTTCCGGTTGGTGGTTCCTCGACCAGAAGGAAGGCATGCAATGGCAGATGAACGCGCTCTCCAATCTCGGATTGCTCTCGCGCTTTGTTGGCATGGTCACCGATTCGCGATCGTTCATGTCGTATCCGCGTCATGAATATTTTCGTCGGGTGTTGTGCGATCTGATTGGCCGCGACATTGAAAACGGGGAAATTCCGAATGACGAAGCGCTGGTCGGAACGATGATCGAGAACATCTGTTACGGCAACGCCAGGCAGTACTTTGGTTTTCCTGAACTCAAGAATGCCAAGCCAGTCGCGCTCCCCACCCGATCTGTCGCGAGCAAGCGCAAAGGTGCGAAGTCGAAGTAAGCCGCCGTGAGTTTCACCTGAAACTTTGAGCGGAAGGTCGATTCACTCCTGCGTCAACGTGAAGAACCGCGTTGCGCAGGAGTTTTCTTTGCCCACACGTTTTCTACTCGTCACAGGTGCAGGCGTACTCCGCTCGCTGGCACTCGGCGCACGTGTGCGTTTCCAGCTTGAAGCGGAAATTCCGCGGGCGCGCGTCGGGAGTGGGCTTGAATTGCACCACAAGATTGTAGCCGTCGCCTTCGGGTAATTTGCTTTGGCTCACGAGTACATCGCCTCGTTTTTCAAAGGCCAGTGTCACGTTGCCCTCCTTCGTTTCGGCAATGACAGTCACAGACTGCGACCCCACCGGAATGGGTTTCATCGCGGCATCATAGAACGCAAAACACACCGTGCGATCCTGCTCCAGGAAGAACTCGGCTTTGGGTTCGATGCTTTCGAGTAGACGACCGCCTTTCGGTCCGCCGAGGGCAGGTTTATCGGCGGCCAGCGTAATGCCGATGCCCAGTGCGGCGGCGAGGGTCAGCAGTTGAAATAGTGTTTTCATGGATTCCTTTCAGTGGTGATCAGCTTCTCGGTTTGGGTGATTGCCAGGCTGCGTGCCGGGCGGTTGCGCTCCAACCGCTCGTACAGAACGGGCAGCAGGATGAGCGTGAGAAATGTGGAGGAGACGATGCCGCCAATCACGACCGTGGCCAGCGGACGTTGCACTTCCGCGCCCGCGCCCGTCGAGAGTGCCATCGGCACGAAGCCGAAACTGGCGACCAGCGCTGTCATTAGCACCGGACGCAACCGCGTCAGCGCGCCTTCCTTCACAGCTTCCTGCACCGCGCGGCCCTGCAACCGCAGTGTGTTGAAGGTGGAAATCAAGATCAGCCCGTTCAGTACGGCGACGCCGCTCAACGCAACGAACCCGATTCCGGCGGAAATG
>JBQCEJ010000321.1:0-2004 GCA_051960355.1 Verrucomicrobiota bacterium
CGCGGCGCGAACCGTAGCTGTTGAAGTCTTCAAACGTCACGCCGTGGTCCAGAAGGTATTTTCCGGCGGGTGCACTCTTCTTGATGCTGCCAGCGGGTGAAATGTGGTCGGTCGTCACGCTGTCGCCAAAAATGCCCAGCGCCCGCGCGCCTTTGATTTCGTGGATCGCACCGGCAGTTAAACCAAAGCTCGTGAAGAACGGCGGTTCCTGAATGTAAGTGCTCTGCTTGTCCCATGTGTAAACGTCGCCGGTGCTGGCGGGAATCTCGTTCCACTTGGGATTCTGCTCAGCGAAATCGCGATACAACTTTTGAAACACTTCGGGTTTCAAGGCGCTCTGCATCTGGTCTCGCACTTCCTGCAACGTGGGCCAAATGTCCTTCAGATAAACGTCACGACCATCACGGCCTTTGCCCAGCGGCTCCGCGGACATATCGATGTTCACGCGACCGGCGAGCGCAAAGGCCACGACGAGTGGCGGCGACATCAAGAAATTCGCCTTGATGCTCTGATGCACGCGCGCTTCGAAATTGCGATTCCCGGAAAGCACGGAAGCGGCCACGAGATCGTGTTTGGTGATGGCTTCGTCGATGGGCGCGGGCAACGGGCCGGAATTGCCGATGCACGTGGTGCAGCCGTAGCCCACCAGGTTGAAACCGAGTTGATCAAGGTAAGGCTGCAATCCGGTTTTATTCAGGTAATCGCTGACGACGCGCGATCCCGGAGCGAGCGAGGCTTTGACCAGCGGATTAACTGCCAGGCCGCGTTCCACCGCTTTTTTGGCGAGCAGGCCTGCCGCGAGCATCACGGACGGATTGCTGGTGTTCGTGCAACTGGTGATTGCCGCAATCAAAACACTGCCGTGACGGATCTCACCGAAACCGCCGGCCAGCGGCGCATTCACCACATCCGGCGTCGGACGGTTGTTGATCATTTCCAGTTCCGTGGCCGGATTGGTGTTCTTGGAATCTGCGGCGGCCTTGGAAACCGGTTCCTGACTGCCACCGCCGGAAGCTACGCCGCCATTGGCTGATACTTGAAAGCTCTTGGTCAGATCCTCATTCGACTTGCCGAATCCACTTTCGGTGATCGGTTTCGAGAACGCCGTGACAAACTCCTGTTTCAATTTCGGCAGCTCGATTCGGTCCTGCGGGCGCTTCGGACCGGCAACGCTCGGAACCACGCTGGCCAGATCGAGCTCAATCACCTGTGAGTATTGAATCTGACCTTTCTGCGGAATGCCCCAGAGCCCTTGGGCGCGGTAATAATTCTCGTAAGCGCGGCAGTGTTCTTCGCTGCGGCCGGTCGCGCGGAGGTAATTGACCGTTTCTTCATCGATCGGGAAGAAGCCCATCGTGGCGCCGTATCCCGGAGCCATGTTCGCGAGCGTGGAACGGTCCACCACTGGCAACGCCTTGGCGCCGGGACCGAAAAATTCAACGAACTTGCCGACGACTTTGGCTTTGCGAAGCAGTTGCGTGATGGTCAGCGCAAGGTCAGTCGCGGTCGTTCCTTCCCGCAAGGCGCCGGTGAGATGAACGCCCACCACATCTGGCGTCAGGAAATAAACTGGCTGTCCGAGCATGCCAGCTTCAGCTTCAATGCCGCCGACGCCCCAACCAACGATGCCCAGACCGTTGATCATCGTGGTATGGGAGTCCGTGCCCACCAGCGTGTCCGGATAGTAGATTTCGCCGCCAGCCGAGAGCACGCCTTTGGCGAGATATTCGAGATTTACCTGGTGAACAATGCCGATGCCGGGCGGGACGACTTTGAAGGTGTCAAAGGCTTGCATGCCCCATTTCAGGAATTGGTAGCGTTCGCGATTGCGTTGAAATTCGATTTCGAGATTTTTGCGCAGAGCATCAGCGGTTCCGGCGAAGTCCACTTGAACGGAGTGGTCAACGACGAGGTCGACGGGGACGAGCGGTTCGATGATTTTGGATTTCTTGCCGAGGCGCGCGACGGCGGAACGCATGGCGGCAAGGTCCACCAGCAAGGGGA
>JBQCEJ010000322.1:0-6370 GCA_051960355.1 Verrucomicrobiota bacterium
GGTTCAACTCCGCTCAACAATTGTGTGACCAGCGTTCTGATCCGCTCCGCCGGTGGTGGGCAGCCGGGCAGGAAATGCTCGACGTAAACGACTTCGTGCACCGGCAGCACGCGTTCCAAAAGCGTGGGCACAATGCCGTCCTGCTTCGGAATGCACGGATTGAACTGGGCGTTTTCAATGTAGGCGCGCTGCAAGACGCTTTGATCATTGCCGAGCCCGAACTGATTGCGCATGGCGGGGACATTGGCCGTTACGGCGCAATCGCCGAAAGAGACAAGAGTCTTGGTGCGCGCCCGGATTTTGTGGAGCAGTTCGAGGTTGTCCTCGTTGCAGATGGCGCCTTCGATCAGGCAGAGGTCCACATTCTCCGGATATTCCTTCATGTCCACGACCGGGCTGTAAACGATTTCGACGAGATCGACGAGGTCGATGAGAAACTCGTCCAGATCGAGGAACGACATGTGACAGCCGGAACAGCCGCCGAACCAAACTGTGGCCAAACGCACTTTCATAAATTTATTTTCGCATCGCGGAGTGATGGCTCGCCTGGAGTCTAATCCGCAGCGATCCATTCCTTTTTTTCACGGGCGGTGACAATGAATTCGAGTTTGCTGCGATCGCGTTCCATTTCACCCACGGTTGAGCCTTTATGGAACAGCGCTCCGGTGGGGCAGGATTGGACGCACTTGCCGCAGGAGGTGCAGGAATCGGCCTGTCCCCACGGCACGTTCAGATCCGTGATGACCCGCGATTTGCCGCCGCGACCCGCGACGTTTTTCGTGCCGGCGCCTTCGATGTGCCAGCAAACGCGCACGCAACGGCTGCACAGCACGCAGCGGTTGTGGTCCATGCCGAACAGTTGATGCGTGGTGTCCGCACTCCACTTTGGAAACGTGTATTCGTAGCGAACGTGATCGATGCCGTTGGAGTAGGCGAGCGTCTGAAGTTCGCAATGGCCGTTTGAAACACAAACGGCGCAGACATGGTTTCGCTCGGCCAGAAGCAGCTCCAGGATCATGCGCCGGTAATTCCGCAGACGCTCGCTTTCGGTGCGAATGTCCATGCCTTCGGCGACACGCGTCGTGCAGGCAGGAAGCAGCTTGGGCGTTCCCGCGACTTCGACGATGCAGAGGCGGCACGCGCCCACGTCGTAAATGCCTTCGAGATGGCACAAGGTCGGGATCGTGATGCCGGCCTCGGTCGCCGCCTGCAAAACGGTTGCGCCTTCCTCGGCGCTGATTTGTTTGCCGTCAATGGTTAATGTCTTGGCAGCCATATTTTTTCTGCGGGTGAAAATATTTCAGACGCTCGCCGGTTCGGGTTGCTTCTGGACGTGGCCGTTGCCGTGCGGTCCGTAGGTATCGGATTGCAGCAATTCCTCATATTCGTTGCGGAAAAATCGCAGCGTGCTCATGACCGGATTTGGCGCGGTCTGGCCCAGGCCGCAGAGGCTGGTGTTTTTCACCATGTCACACAGTTCCTCCAGCTTCGCGAGATCGCGGGCGGTGGCTTTCCGTTGCGTGATTTTTTCCAAGAGGTGAAACATCTGCACCGTTCCTGCGCGGCAGGGAATGCACTTGCCGCAGGATTCTTCCATGCAGAATTCCATGTAAAACTTGGCGATCTCGACCCTGTTCGTGGTGTCGTCCATCACGACCATTCCGCCGGAGCCCATGATTGATCCGAGCTTCGTGAGCGATTCGTAATCGACGGGCGTGTCGAGATGTTGCGCGGGAATGCACCCGCCGGATGGCCCGCCGGTTTGCACTGACTTGATCTGTCGGCCATCGGGAGCGCCGCCGCCCATTTCCTCCACGATCTGGCGCAGTGGAATGCCCATCGGCACTTCGATGAGTCCGTTGTTCGTGATTTTTCCCGTAAGCGCAAAAACCTTTGTCCCTTTGCTCTTCTCCGTGCCAAAGCCTGCGTACCACTCGGCGCCTTTTCCAAGAATCGGCGCAATGTTGGCGAACGTCTCCACGTTGTTGATCAGCGTGGGGCAACCCCACAAACCGCTTTCGGCGGGGAAGGGCGGACGTGGCCGGGGCGTGCCGCGTTTGCCTTCGACGGAGGCCATCAGCGCGGTTTCCTCGCCGCAGACGAATGCGCCGGCGCCGATGCGGATATCGACATTGAAAATGAAGGGCGTTTCGAAAATGCCGCCGCCGAGCAAACCCAGTTGCTTGGCCTGTTTGATCGCGGTCTGCAATCGCGCAATGGCCAGCGGATATTCAGCGCGCACGTAGAGAAATCCCTGGTCGGCGCCCACCGCGTAAGCCGCGATGGCCATGCCTTCCAGCACCAGATGCGGATCGCTTTCCAAGACGCTGCGATCCATGAACGCGCCGGGATCGCCTTCGTCCCCGTTGCAGACCACGTATTTTTTGGCACCGGCGGATTTCGCCACCGTGCCCCACTTGAGTCCGGTCGGATAACCGGCGCCGCCGCGTCCGCGCAAGCCGCTCTTGGTGATCGTTTCGACCACCTCGGCGGGTTTCATTTCCGTGAGCACCTGATGCAGCGCCTCATAACCGCCGACCGCGATGTAATCCTCGATGCTTTCCGGATCGATGATGCCGCCATTGGCGCGGACGATTTTTACCTGCTTGGAAAAAAACGGATGCTGCGGGTCGCCGCGGTGAACATGGCATTCGCCACCTTTGAGCGAACCAATGATCGCCGGGGCGTCCTCCGGTTTTACAAACTCGAAGAGTTCCTCGCGGCCATCGTCGTGATCGACGCCGACCAGCGGACCCTGCCCGCAGAAACCCATGCAGCCGACGCGGCGCACTTCGATTTCGGATTCGAGCCCCTGGGCTTTCACTTCGGCAGCGAGGTTCTCGCGAATCTTGTCCGCCTTGGAAGACATGCAGCCGGCGGACATGCAGGTGCGCAGGCAGGCTTTCTTGGCGGAAGCTTTTTCCTTTTCAGCAATGGCGTTGAGATCTTCGATTTGCATGGTCAGATCCACTGATTGATTTTTTCCAAAACCGCGTCGGGCGTCTGCTTGGGAGCCACCTGGCCGTCGTAAATCACGGCGGGCGCGATGCCGCACGCGCCGATGCAGCGCGCAGTGAGGAGGGAAAGTTTGTTGTCCGGCGTGGTTTCGCCGGCTTTGATTTTCGCGCGTTGCTGCACGGCGGCGATCACCTTGTCCGCGCCCTTGACGTAACAGGCGGTGCCCATGCAGACCACGCAGGTATGTTCGCCCTGCGGTTTGAGCGTGAAAAAGTGGTAGAACGTGGCCACGCCATAAACGCGGCTCGGCGGAAGCTTGAGCTTGTAGGAGACGAAGAGCAGTAGATCGTCCTCAAGGAATCCAAACAGTTCCTGGGCTTTGTGCAGCACCTCAATGAGCGCGTCCTGCCGGAACTGGTGTTTCTTCATGTGCACCTCAAGGATTTTGAAGCGCTTGTCGCCGCTGGCATGCTGCATCACCGTGGCGATCCGGGTCTCTTTTTGTTTTGGAAGAGCGGTTAGCATAACAACTCAGATTACGGAGACGGGCAGTTTGCTTTTCTGTGCGAACTGTTTCCTGTCGGGTGTCGCATCCGTGGTATGAAACTAGTCCTGCAAGCGCGCACTTTCTCCACCTTAATTGGCGAGCTGTGAACGTTGCTTGTGCTCGCGAACGACACAAAGGGAAAGTGCGCGCGGCAAAGAACGGTGAGCAAAGGCCAAGCGGCGCGGCGAAACCGCTGCGCCGATGCGTTATTCAAGAAGCCATGAAAAAACCTTCCGGCTCTTCAATGTTGTTTCGCGAGTATGCGCTCGAAAAATTTCCCGTCGTGTCAAAGCTGCGCGATGGAACGCCCGTGACGCTGCGTCCGCTCGCTCAGACAGACGAAGCGCGCCTGCATAAATTTCTCATGGGCGTGCCGGAAGAGGAACGGCTGTTTATCAAGCAATCGTTGTCCAATCGCGCGACGATCCGCCAGTGGTGTCGCAATCCGGACTTTGAACGCAATCTGCCGCTGCTGATGTTGCATGGCCAGACGGTGATTGGCGAAGCGACATTGCACCAGCGCGTCGGCGGTTGGAAACGGCATGTCGGACTGATCACGCTGCTCACGCACCCACAATATCGCGGTCGTGACGTTTCCAAGATTCTGGTTTCGGAGTTGGTGGAGATCGCGCGTCAGGCTGGCCTGCGCCGGTTGGAAGCCGAACTGAACGGCGAACGCAAGATCGCGCTGCACGTGCTGGCCCAGATCGGATTCAGCAAGCTGATGCATCTCGAGGACTACGTTCTCGACATGAAAGCCATCGCGCACGATTACGTGCTCCTGGGCATGAATCTCAAGGTGAACGAAGAATACGCGGGCGGCGAGTGAAGCTCAGTAATTCAGCGATCCAGTCCCGGGCTCGCGAACGGCGGGAGCGATTCCGACCTTGAGCGCGCAGAGTTCTCGCTGTTTCAAGAACAGTTCCGTGCACCAGGGACGGCAGATGCCCACGCGCATGTTACCCAGCTTGATGCGTGCGAACCATTTTCCATCCGGGATTTCTCGTTCACACATGATGCAGTGCAAGGGAGTTCCATTCGGTTGGGTGGCATCATAATTTTTCATGGCTCAAGTGCGCGTCAGGCTTTAGGCGCCTGGCTGCAGTTCTACTCTAGCGGTAAAAGCTGCCCGTTCTTCGCTTCGCTTGCGCTTGGTTCACCCGATTTTGCTTCTATCGAATCGGCCCGAACAGCGTCGGGAATTCCGCGTCATGGATCCGGTTTTTGGAAAGTCACCGTGTTGAAATCACCGGGCAAGCAAATATTGGACGAAGAATAGCAAGAAACGGGGAGCTTGGAAGCGCGCCGGTGATCACACTGGCGACAGCAAGAATGAAAATATCTAAGACCCAATCGCAGTGGATTCGCTCAGCTCGGGACTGCTCCTTCCTATCATTGATATTGCTCCTGTCCGGTTGCGAAGGCAGGGACATCCAGGTTTCCAAAGTGGCCAAGGAAAATCCTGTCGCGCCGATTCACGCCGATGCCGTGGCTCACGAGACCGCTGCGCAGCCGCCGTTGAAATGGACTACTCCGGAAGGTTGGACCGAAGGCGCGCCCGGCGAACTGCGCGTCGCATCGTTCAACATCAAAGGCCAGGGCGGCAAACAGGCGGAACTGAGCATCATTCCGTTGTCGGGCATGGCGGGCGGCGATCTTAACAATTTCAACCGCTGGCGCAGTCAGGTGAGCCTGCCGGCGGTGACGGCGGAAGCCTTTGCCGCGCTGGGCGAAAAGGTGGGCGTCGGTGGCGCCGACGCAACTTTGTATGATCTGGCCGGAACCGCTGTTTCTGGTGATGAAACGCGGATTCTCGCCACCGTATTGCACCGCGATGGCATGGCATGGTTTTTCAAAATGATTGGCGACGATGAATTGGTCGCCAGCCAAAAAGCCGCGTTCATCGGCTTTCTCGCTTCGCTGGAATTCGCTGCAGCGGATGCTGTGGCCGCGCTGCCGCCTGATCATCCGCCGATCGGCGGTGGAACCGCGACATTGCCTCCGAATCACCCGCCGATCGGTGGCGCGACGCCGATGACTGAAGCGTCCACGGAAAATTCAGCTCGGCCGCAGTGGGTCGTGCCCGCGGGTTGGACGGAAGAACCGCCGAGCCAGATGCTGCTGGCGAAGTTTTCCACCGGCCAAGATGCCGCGCGAGCCGAGATCACAGTGAGTTCATTTCCCGGCGATGTCGGCGGTTTGCTGGCGAATGTGAATCGTTGGCGGCGGCAGATGGGTTTGCCTGCGATCGACGAGGCGCAGATGAACAAGGACGTGAAGTCGCTCGATCTGCAAGGCGAGAAAGGAAGCCTGGTGGAACTGGATGGCGCCACGGCTTCAGGGCCGGCCAGCCTGATGGGCGTGTCCGTTCCGCATGCCGGTCAGACCTGGTTTTTCAAAATGACGGGTGATGGGAAAGTCGTCGCCCGGGAGAAGGAAGCGTTCATTCAATTCGTTCAAACCTTGAAATTACCCAATGCCCTTTGATCGACTCATCCGATTTTTAAGTTCCATCCGGCTCACCTTTGCGTTGCTGGTGCTCGGCCTGGTGTTGGTGTTCTGGGGCACGATGGCCCAGGTTCACCTCGGCTTGTATCAGGCGCAAAGCGAGTTCTTTCGCAGCTTCTGGATCTTCTGGAAGCCCAACGGGACCAGCCTTCAGATTCCAGTCTTTCCCGGCGGTTACCTACTCGGGGGATTGCTGCTCATCAATCTGTTCGCGGCACACACGCGCTATTACAAGTCCACCAAGAAACAGCTGGGTATCATCATGATTCACCTTGGGATTGTGCTGTTGCTCGCCGGCCAGTTTCTGACCGATTTTCGGTCGTCCGAAAGCACCATGCACATCCGCGCGGGTTCCTC